>JAOAPG010000225.1 GCA_025462785.1 Acidobacteriaceae bacterium | reverse complement strand
GTATTTGCAAGTAAAGTAGCTGAAATCCAAGCCCAATGTCGCAAGCGAACCCCGGCCATTTGCACTGCAATTCGAAAGCATTGCATTTTTTATTAGCTTTAGTCATCGCTAGTTGCGGCGTCCCTGCAGCGCAAAGTCAAGTTCACACAGAGAGCGCGGATAAACTCGCTTGGAGCACTGATTCCACGGGGCCGAGGAGATTCATTTCTGTCCACGGCCGACGCGCTGCCATTCTGGGATATTCCGAAGGTGGTCTCGAAGTATGGGCCTATCCATTGCAGATTGTCACTTCGTTCGGCGTAACATTTCGCGAACAAGGTGCAACGAGCGAGATCGAGGGAAAGAGTGTACTGCGTCGCATAATCTACACTCCCGAGGCTCTGACCCGTATCTATGCAGGACCTGATTTTATAGTCCGGGAAAGACTTTTTGTTCCTCTCAACGAGCCGGGCGCGATCATCAGCTACGACGTCGAAAGTGCTCGCCCTGTGGATATCGTGCTTCGCTTTATCCCAGTGTTGGATCTGATGTGGCCAGCCTCCATTGGCGGTCAGGAAACCTTGTGGAGCACTGCTGCTTCGGCATACTTGCTTTCCGAGCCAACCCATCGATTCTTCGCCAGCGTAGGCTCGCCCGATATCGTCGCGCATGATGCCACGACTAACAATAATCAGCGTGTAACCCGCGATCCCGGTTTAGCTTTTACCGTCAGAGCAGGCGGCTCTGACCGCAAAACGGCGCGGGTCATCATCGCTGGCACCGAGGCCGGGCAAGATGCGACAGCGATTGCTACAAAGCTTTTGCAAGACGGCGCAGCGTTAGAAAAGGATGCCGTCGATCATTACTCCTCTCTGCTGACCCACACTCTGCAAATCGAAACACCGGATGCTGAAACAAATCGCGCATTGGCGTGGTCTGAAATCGCTCTCGATCAAGCCTGGGTCTGTAATCCGGATTTAGGCTGCGGAATCGTTGCCGGATACGGTCCATCACGCAAAGCCAGGCGCCCTCAGTATGACTGGTTCTTCGCTGGCGACGGATTGGTCGCTACTGACGCTCTGCTTGCCGATGGGCAATACGAACAAGCTCGCCAGGAATTGGAATTAATTTTGAAGTATCAGGATCAGAAGACCGGCATGATCTGGCATGAAATATCGCAGAGCGCTGGATTGCTGGACTGGGACAAATATCCTTACAAGTTCGTTCATGTTGACCTCACCTTTGATTTCCTTAACATCGTAGGTGACTATTTTTCTACAACCGGTGATCAGAATTTCGTGGAAGCTCATTGGGGTTCGATTCAGTCCGCTTACGAATACTGTCGCGCGCTGGTAGACCCGAAGGACAGCCTGCCGCGTATTCCCTCGGATAAAGAAGGACACAGCGAACAGGATGCGCTTGGCGACGAATTGGGTTTATCCGCAAGCTGGGCAGCGGCATCGAAATCATTTGCGGATCTTGCTGAGGCAACCGGTCATAAGCCTCTGGCCGACGAAGCTAACGCGGCTAGCCAGAAAGCCCGAATTGCTATCGGTCAAAGATACTGGGACGAGCAGCACCAGTTTTGGATTACTGGCTACAGCCGTTTGGGAGCGCCAGTGATTCATCGTGATATAGGTCCAGCCAGCATTATGGGAACGAGCTTATTTTCTCAAGCGCAGCGCGACTCGGTTCTCGAGCAACTCGCCTCTTCCGATTTTCAGACGGATTGGGGAACGCGCGGGCACGCCGCTAGCTCCCGCACTTACGACCCAAATTCTTATTCAGGCGGGAGCGTTTGGGCGATTGGCACTTCCGGCATCGCATCCGCATTCTGGGAAGAGCATCGACCAGCGACTGCGTCACCGATCTGGAATGCGCTCGTACCGTGGAGTTCTCTCGACTCCTTGGGACACATGCATGAGGCGCTCGCGGGAGATTACTATCACGAAGAACTCGAGTCAGTACCGGAGCAGACGTGGTCGTCCGCGGCTTTCCTTACCGCAGCCGTAAACGGACTTCTGGGATTGCGAGTAGAGGGCTCAGCGAAGCGTGTGACTTTTGCTCCGCATCTGCCGCCAAATTGGGACGCGATTCGTCTTCGAAACGTGGACGTGGGCGCTTCCAAAATTAATCTGAGTCTGATTCAGTCCGCCGAGAAAGTGCGCGTCCAAATGCAAAATGAAGGTCCCGCCGTTGGGATGATATTTGATCCTGAAATCCCCTTGGGGGCTAAATTGCGAGGTGCAAAATTGGGAGGGATATCCATTCCGGTAACGATGGAACAGAATGCCCAAGATACTCATGCCAAGGTGGAATTCATTCTGCCGCACGGTGAGGCCGTGCTCACAATCGGCTACACGAGCGGAGTTTCGATCATCCCTGAGCCTGCTCAATTCATGATCGGAGACTCCAGCAAGGGCATCAAAGTTACCGGAGTGAATCTGAGGGACCGAGTCTATACGGTGGATTTTGATTATTTGACGTCCTCAGAATCCAGCTTCGAACTGCGCACTCCCTGGCAGATCACGGATGCACAAGGTGCAAGCTTCAAAATAATTTCCCATGACCTGTATCAAATTACCGTGAGGGCACCTGACGGAGCAAAAGAAACCAACCGCTACCGAGCCGGCAAAGTCGTCCTGACCTTTGCCCAAGGTCTGAGTAATTCCGCACCAAACCACGGGAACTGACCGAGCAAGTCCATCGACTCTGCGGTGCGAAAGGAAAGGGGCGCGTTGCGGAAGCGATTGCTGCTCAATAGAAAGCCGCTACAGCGCTAGAACCGAATCTGCGGCGCGGTCTGCAGGGTCCTTCTGCACGTCATTAGGGCCACGCAGGTGGGCTTTGACGCTCGCAAGGCCTTCAACCATCTTCTGGCGGACTGGTCCATCCGGAAGAATTGCCTTGAGGTGGCGAATCATGTTTTCAGCGGTAAAGTCGTGCTGAATCAGCTCGGGAACGATCTCCCTCCCCGCGATCAGATTGACCATGGCGAAATGTGGGACCTTAACCGTCCGACGGCCCATAAAGTACGTGAATGGCGTAACCCGGTAGACCATGACGAACGGCGTTCCCATCATGGCAGCTTCGACTGTCGCCGTTCCGCTTGCAATGATCCCGGCTCGCGAGTGTGCTAGTGCTGAAACAGCTTCAGGAACCAAGTGGATTGGTTGGCTTCCGACTAGGGATTCCAGGAAGCTCCGATCGAGGGTCGGGGCGATGGGGAGCAGAAATTCGTAACCTGTGCCGAGTTTTGCCGCTGATTCCAGAATCGTCGGCAAATTCATGCGCACTTCTTTGACCCGGCTGCCAGGCATTAGCGTGATCCATGGCTTAGCCGCATCGAGTTTGTGCGTCGCGGCGTATTCAGTACGGCTTGCTTTCGGTTGCGGCAAATCGGCGAGCGGATGTCCGACGAATTTCGCATCGACTCCTCGATCGCGATAGAACTTTTCTTCGAAGGGAAAAATCACCAGCGCTTTGGTGACGTACTTTCTGAGCAGACGCACCCGTCCTTGCCGCCAAGCCCAAAACTGCGGGCAAACGTAATAGACGACGGGAATGCCGCGCTTGTGCATTTGGCGGGCGACTCGCCAATTGAAGGCCGGCGAATCGATGACAACGGCAAGATCGGGTTTTCGCTTATCCGCCTCGGCGACCAGCTTGTGAAAGAGACCCCAGATTTTAGGCAGATGGCTTAGGATCTCGGATATTCCGACCACCGCAAGATCTTTACTGTCTACGACTGTATCGCATCCGGCGGCTCGCATCGCTGTACCGCCGACTCCAAAAAATTCGATCACGGGATTGCGGCGGTGCAGAGCCTCGATGAGCTGCGCGCCATACATTTCACCGGACGCCTCACCAGCGGAGATCAGAATTCGCACAGGGCATTGTAAATCGCGCATGTCATGTGCTCGCGCGATTTCAGAATCTCAGTCATCTGCATTAGCTGTCACCTGCGGTTCGGACGTGGGCATTTCCTGATCTTTGTATTGCAGTTGATACAGTTTGTAGTAAATGCCTCGATGCGCCAGCAATTCCTGATGCGTCCCCATCTCTCGCAACTGACCCTTGTGCATCACGATGATTTTGTCGGCCTGCTGCACCGTCGAGAGCCTATGGGCGATGATCACCGAAGTTCTGCCCTGTACCATCCGGCTCAGGGCTTCGCGCACGCGGAATTCGGTTTCCGTATCTACGCTCGACGTTGCTTCGTCCAAGATCAGGATCTTCGGATTATGCGCGAGCGCTCGAGCAAATGAGATGAGTTGCTTTTGTCCCGTAGAAAGCGTTGAGCCGCGCTCGCGGACTTCCTCTTTGAAGCCATTCGGCAATGTACGAATGAAGTCGGTGAGGTTTACGTCTTCAGCGGCTGCTTGTATTTGCTCGTCCGTAATCCAGCTTGTTCCCAGACGGATATTTCCTTCTATGGTGCCAGTAAACAGAAATGGATCCTGCAGTACGATTCCGAAGCGGCGTCTTAGCTCGGCTACATCCATTGTTTTAATGTCCACGCCATCGATTTTGATTGCGCCCTTCTGTACATCGTAAAAGCGCATGAGCAGCGAAATGATGGTTGTCTTGCCCGCTCCTGTGTGTCCGACAATGGCGGCGGTTTCGCCGGGTTCGATGGTGAAGCTGACGTCGCGCAAGATCCAATCTGGGGTGGTGGAATCCTGCTGGGCCTTTGACGAAGGATAGGGAGGGGCAACGGTGTCCACATCGGTGGCAGGAGTATTCCGATATGCGAACCAATCGTGATCGAACTCTATTCGACCCGGTCCCTCCGCCATTTCCATAATGGCAGGCGATGTGATTTCTGCCGGAGTGTCCAGTAGCTTGAAGATGCGCTCGCTGGATGCCATGGCCGATTGCAGAATGTTGTACTTTTCGCTCAAATCTTGTATTGGTCGGAAGAAGCGTTGCGCGTATTGTATGAAAGCGAACAGAGTTCCAAGCGTAGTTGTGCTGCGTATAACCCCATTGCCGCCGAACCAGATCACGCATGCAATGGCGATCGACGACAAGATTTCCACGACCGGATAATAAACGGCGTGCGCCATGATCGCGTCCTGCCAAGCGTCCATATGGACAGTGTTGACTTTGGAAAACTCCTCAGCAGCGCGCTTCTCGCGATTAAAAAGCTGCAAGACCATCATCCCGCTGACGTGCTCTTGTAAATAGGCGTTGATGCGCGCGATGGCGACACGAATCCTCCGGTAAGAATCGCGCACCCTATCGCGAAACATTTTGGTCGCGATAGAAATAAAAGGAATGACGGCGAATGTAATCAGCGCCAGCTTCCATTTCATATGCAGCATGATGGCAAAGATTCCGATTAGTACGAAAACATCTTCGAAAATCGAGACCACGCCGGAGGTGAACATTTCGTTCACCGAATCGACATCGGTGGTGACTCGCGTGACGAGGCGTCCGACCGGGTTCTTGTCGTAAAAGCCAATATGCATCCGCTGCAGATGACGGAAAATCTCTTTGCGCAGGTCGAACATCGCCTTCTGGCCAGTCCACTGCATGAAGTAGGTTTGCAGGAATTCCAGGAAAAAGCTGATTGAGAGCGTGCCTACGTATAGAGCCGCTATTTGCGCCATGCCTGTAAGAGGTCTGCTGCTTAGAAAGCTATCGAACGGTGAGCGAAGTCCAGGAACTTTGACGAGGTATTTGTCGACAGCGGTCTTCGTCAGGTACGGCCCGAGAACGTCAGCCCCCGCTTTCAGTAGAATCGAGACCAGCGCAATCGTGGTCTGCCACTTGTAGGGCCGCAAATACCCGAGCAGCCGCCGCATAAGGCGGCCGTCGTATGCTTTACCTAAAACTTCTTCGTCCTGGTGGGAAGCCATTCGCTAACTAAAGATTACCTCAAGTAGATGGCGCAGGTGGCGGGCAGGATGGACGGGCAGGACGGAAAACGTTTTGGACATCCAGTCCAAACACGTTCTAACTCAGGGGACTGCAATAAACTTATGCGATTTTCCGCAGCACGATCGCGGAATTTTTCGATCCGAAGCCGACGCAGTTACACAATGCATTCTCTACTTCAGCTGTGCGGCCCACTTCGGGTACATAGTCCAAATCACACTCTGGATCGGCAATTTCAAGATTTATTGTTGGCGGAATCTTTCCGTGTTCCATTGCGATTAGTGTTGCTGCCAAACTGGCCGAGCCACAAGCGCCTTGGGCATGTCCAATTTGCGATTTCAGGCCAGACATCGGGATTTTCCTCGCCTGTTCCCCGAGCGCCAGCTTGAGTGCCCGAGTTTCCACACGATCATTCATCTCAGTCGAGGTGCCGTGCAGATTCACATAATGAATATCGTCTGCTGCGAGCTGAGCTTCCTCGAGAGCCAGCGTAATAGCGCGAGCGGGCTCTTCGGGAGAGTCGCTCATGCGAACCCGGTGAAAGGCCTCACAGGTAGAACCGTATCCGGCAATTTCGGCGTAGATGTGAGCACCCCGGGCCCTAGCATGTTCGTATTCTTCAAGGATGAACATCCATGAACCTTCGGCAATCACAAACCCATCGCGATCGGCGGAAAATGGACGTGAAGCGCGCTCGGGATCGTCGTTCCAGGATTGAGTGAGAGCGCGCAGTAGCGTGTATCCCTTGATGATTCCAGGCGTGATATCTGAATCGACGCCGCCGACCAGAAACAGGGGCTGTACTCCGGCCTGAATATGTTGGTAGGCATAGCCGATTGCATCGGTCGAGGAAGTGCATCCTGCGGTGACCACGTGACTGTAGCCCCGGAATCCGAAGCGCATGCTTACTTCGCTGGGAATTGTGCCCATAGTCCCGCTGGGGATACAAAAGAGGCTGACTTGCTTAACGTGCCCGCTGTGCCAAAGCTTGTATTGTTCCTCAGAAAACTCCTGTGCTCCGCCGCCGGTGCCGAGAATGACTCCGATTTCGCGTTTTTCGTCCATCGACATCGAAGCTGGGTCAAGGCCAGCATCTTTGATAGCCTCCGCAGAGGCAGCGACGGCTAGTGGCACGACGCGTGACACATGCTTACGTTCGCGAGCATCGACCCACGCGAGTTCGTCGAACTCCGGAATTTCGCCGGCAATATGCACTGCCAGGCCAGAAGGATCGAAACGCGAAATCCGTTTCACTCCGGACTTGCCTGCGAGAATGGCCCGGCAGAAGGCTTCTTTCCCAATTCCATTGGGGCTGACAACACCCATACCAGTGATCACTACGCGGGGAAGCATCTGGAGAGTGTACCCGATAGGCTCTGATTCTTGGAGAGTATTAGTTCCTAAGTCTCTGCTCATAAGCCTTTTTTAAGGCCAGTTGCCACGCAGTGCAAGGTGGGATAATCATCACTTGGAAGCTTTCAACATGCCACTGGGCCTCTACATTTCGGTGCCATTTTGCCGGACCAAATGCACCTACTGCAACTTCGCATCGGATGTCTTTTCCCGCGCCGTGTTCGAGCGTTACATAAGCCGGGTTTGCTCTGACATTGAACGTGCCGCGAAGACCGCAGATGAAGCTGTTACGGCCTTAGACCGGGCCGTAGATTCCATTTACCTCGGCGGCGGAACGCCTACGTTACTGGATACCACACAGCTGGAAAGGCTGTTTGTCACCATTCGGCAAAATTTTGATCTGCAGCAAGATACCGAGATCACGGTCGAATGCGCTCCAGGTACGTTAGCGCCGGGAGTGTTGGAGAACCTGCAGCGTTGCGGGGTGAACCGCGTCAGCCTGGGCGTGCAATCATTTATTGATAAAGAGGCCGCTTCGGTCGGGCGTTTGCACAAACGCGACACTGTTCTCTGCGATATCGAGAGACTTCGTTCGGCCGGGATCAGCAACATCAACCTCGATCTGATTGCGGGATTGCCCCACCAGACCCCAGAAAGCTGGGACGAGTCTCTGTCCGAGGTCATTGCTTCAGGGGTTCCCCATGCCAGCGTCTACGTGCTTGAAGTGGATGAGGATTCGCGACTAGGTCGCGAGTTGATCGCTAGCGGCACGAAGTATCATGCGCACTTTGTTCCTGACGATGAGTTGACGGCAGACATGTACGAACATGCCTGCAACCGTTTCAACGCGGCAGGTCTCCGCCAGTATGAGATATCCAATTTTGCGCACGAGGGTCTTGAGTCCCAGCACAATCTGAAGTACTGGACTCGACAGCCGTATCTGGGATTCGGAGTAGACGCACATTCGATGTTGCTGGGTTCGGACGATGGAGTGAATGCGATTCGGTTTGCGAGTCCTGAGTCGCTGGAAAAATACGTTGCGGGAGGGGAATCTATCCGCAACGTCGTTTCACGTCAGGAAGCCTTGGAAGAGGAATTCTTTCTCGGGCTACGTTTGATTAGAGGCGTGGATCTACGCGATATTGCGACAAAATTCGGCGCGAGTGCTGTCTCTGGTTTTGCGGAAAATATTGCGGGTTTCATCGCCGATGGACTGCTGGCGCGCGATGGCGACGTAATCCGATTAACGCGACGTGGACGGTTGGTATCGAACGAAGTGTTTGCTGCATTCATCGGGACACCGGAGCTACAAACACCCGAATCACGCTAATGTCCGGACTGCTGCCAGGTATATAATTCCAGCGAATCGACTTTTGGACGCGAGGTGCTCCATGGGTCTCTACTCACATTATGACGGCGCGCACAGTCATCCTGTGAACCGCGCCTTGCACATGATCGCTATACCTGTCGGATTCTCGTCCGTGATTGTGGTGTGGTTTCATTGGGTGATCGGCCTTTTGCTGATCCCCGCTGCTTTGGCGCTTGCATGGCTTGGACACCTCATCGAGGGAAACAAGCCAGCGTTCCTGACCAATCCTGCACACGTTTTTGTCGCGCCTATGTGGATGGCAAAGAAGATCTTTGGACCGCATCCAGGTAAGCCGACTACAACTGCCTGATTTGTGGCTGTAAGAATCGAGCCCTAGCCCTAACCAACCGGTCGGTCTGACGGCTTCGTTCTCGTTCACCTGCCATGTTCTAATGACCATTCGGCTCAAGCTGCTCTGACCTGCTGGCAGAGTAGACATTTGCTGAGCAAATTCCGGAGGAATCTTGCATTTCCAACTCAATGATGAACAATTGCAATTGAAAAAGACGGTACGCGAATTTGCCGAGCGCGAAATCGCCCCCAACGTCATGAAATGGGACGAGGCTGGCGAGTTCCCGCTGGAAGTTGTAAAGGAGCTCGGCAAGCTTGGTCTGATGGGAATCGTGTTTCCGACTGAATATGGTGGCGCTGGCATGGGCTACGTCGAGTACGTGACGGCCATCGAGGAGCTTTCGCGGGTGGATGGTTCGGTTGGAATTATTCTCGCGGCCCATACGTCGCTATGCTCGAATCATATTTTTCTCGCGGGAAACGAAGAACAAAAGAAGAAATACGTGAGCAAGCTGGCGACCGGCGAATTCATCGGGGCCTGGGGACTGACCGAGCCATCATCAGGTTCAGATGCAGGCAGCGCTCGCATGAACGCGGTACGCAAGGGAAACACTTGGGTACTGAACGGCACAAAGACTTTTTGTACCAATGGGCATTACGCGGACGTGCTGGTGGTGATTGCAGTGTCGGATCGCGCGGCGCATACGCATGGGCTCTCGGCCTTTCTGGTGGAGAAGGGAACTAAGGGCTTTCGTCCAGGGAAAAAAGAAAACAAGCTAGGACTGCGCGCGAGCGACACAGCGGAGCTGATTTTTGAAGACTGTGTGCTACCGGCCGAGAATCTGATCGGAGTCGAAGGTCAAGGATTCGTAGACGCAATGCGTGTGCTCGATGGCGGACGTATCTCGATTGCTGCGCTATCGCTGGGTATGGCGGAAGGTGCATACGAAGCGGCGCTGAATTATTCCAAGCAGCGCAAACAGTTTGGGAAGGCGATCAGCGATTTTCAGGCCATCCAGTGGAAGCTCGCGGACATGGCGACAGAAATCGAAGCAGCGAAGCTGCTGACGTTGCGTGCTGCGGCAATGAAAGATGCGGGAATGAAAACCACGCTGGAGTCGTCCATGGCGAAGTTGTACGCCAGCGAGGTCGCAGTGAAGTGCGCGAATGAAGGAGTGCAGATTCACGGCGGATATGGGTTTATCAAAGATTATCCGGCGGAAAAGTTCTACCGCGATGTGAAGCTATGCACGATTGGCGAGGGCACCAGCGAGATCCAGAGACTGGTGATAGCGAGACAGTTGTTAAGAGACTAGCGGACTATCTGTCCGCTATCAGTTTTCAGCGGGATCCGCCGGTAGGGAAGGACATCCCTCGCACGTTCGAACCAGGGTAGCTAAGCATCGTTCCCATGCAAAGCGTGCGAGCCTGACGAGTTCTGATCGATATGAACTTTTCTGGGTCTGCCTCTCCCAACTCTCCTTTACACTGATTGTTTGAATCTCACCCTCCAACCGCTTATCGATCAGGTCCGTTCTGGCGATCCTCGAGCCTTAGCGCGCGCCATTAGCGTCGTTGAGAACCGCTCGCCAGGCTGGTCTGATCTGCTCAAAGCTCTTTTCGAGCATACTGGACACGCTCGCATCCTGGGTCTAACGGGATCCCCCGGGGCTGGTAAGAGCACGCTGGTCGATCAGCTCGCCAGACACTATCGCAAACAGAACCGCACTCTCGGCATTATTGCCGTGGATCCAACTAGTCCTTACACAGGCGGAGCGATTCTCGGTGACCGCATTCGCATGCAGGACCATTTTGCTGATTCAGGGATTTATATTCGCAGCATGGCGACTCGTGGCTCGCTTGGCGGGCTCGCTCGGGCTACGGCTGACGTGACCACAGTCCTTGATGCCTCCGGTCGCGACTTGGTTTTAATCGAGACCGTCGGAGTCGGGCAGGATGAAGTTGACATCGTGCGGCTTGCAGACATCACTATCGTGATCTTGGTGCCCGGGATGGGCGATGATGTGCAGACGATCAAAGCTGGAATCATGGAGATCGCTGATATTTTTGTGATCAACAAAAGTGACCGCGAAGGCGCCGAGCGAGTCGAGCGTGAGATTCGCGCCTTACAATCGCTGGCATTACGGAGCGATCACTGGACGCCTCCGATTGTGAAGACAATTGCGAGTGAGGGAACCGGAGTCGAGGAATTGGCTGCGGCTGTCTCTTCTTACGAGGAGTATCTTCGAAAAGAGAATTTGGCAGCGAAGCGTAGTATCGAGAACTGGCAGCAACGGTTAATCGAAATGCTGCGAGATTCTTTGCTCGAGAACGTTCAGCAACAATTACACGGAGATTTGCCGCGGTACGCAACAGAGATTGCCGAACGCAAGCGTGATCCATATACGTTGGTGGAGGAAATTGTCGGTAAGCTGGGAAAGAACTAATGTTTAACATCGACCATCTCGGGATTGCGGTCAAGTCAATTGCTGCGGCCAAAGGCATTTACGAGAAGCTGGGACTGAAGATTTCGCCTGAGGAAATTGTCGAAGGCGAGCAGGTCAAGCTCGTGATGATTCCCGTCGGAGAGAGCAGGCTTGAGCTCCTGGAGCCAATATCTGAGAGTTCGCCCATAGCTAGGTTCCTTGCGAAACGCGGGGAGGGTTTGCACCACATATCCTTGCGCGTTCCTGATTTAGCTGCGGTCGTTAAAAAATTAAAGAGTGAAGGAGTGCGCCTGGTTTCGAACGAAATTAAAGTTGGTGCGGGCGGACATCGATACATGTTTGTGCATCCGTCGAGCGCTGGGGGAGTGTTGCTGGAGTTAGTGGAATCCCGCGACCAATAACGAGATGCTTCTTCTTGTGGTAGACACTTCCGGGCGGCAAGGCAGCATTGCTCTGGCTGCGTGCATTGACGCGAATGCTTGTGACGTTGTCGAGTGTGTTTCTCTAACCGGTGGTACTTTTTCGGCCGAGCTTGTTCCACGCATTGCAGCGTTGCTGTTAAAGCATGGCTTTAACACAAAGCAAATTGATGGTTTCGCAGTCGTTTCTGGTCCGGGTTCATTTACCGGACTGCGGATCGGTTTAGCTGCCGTTAAGGCTCTGGCTGAAGTTTTAGAAAAGCCGATCGCAGCCGTGTCCCTGTTAGAGGCACTCGCTGTTAGCGCGGGAATTGATGGCAGAGTGCTGGCTCTGGTTGATGCGGGTCGTAATGAGTCTTATGTGGGCGAGTATGAGGTGCGCGGATCCCGCGCGAAATTAATAAGTGAAAGTTTATTAAATCAGCAGGAATTGTTAGAAGCTGCAAAAGACTCGACTGTGGTTACATCCGATAAGCCTTTGGCAGACCTGATGAGAGCGCGAGACTCCAAAGTTCAGGAAGTACAAATCAAAGAAGTTGCGGTGCCCGGCATCGACGTAATTGCAAGACTTGGTTATGAAAGGATAACGGCTCGGCAGACCGAGAATCCTGAAAGTCTGGAGGCGAATTACATCCGTCGGTCGGACCCTGAGGTACTTCGAGGAAAGCAATTCCGTGTCGCCGATGCTGCAGTAAAAAAGTTGACCTACTGATCTAAACCACAGTGACTCTCTTTGTTCATACGCCCAGCCACTTCCGCTGATCTTCCAGGCATCGTGGCACTCGAGAGGGAAAACATGCTCGCGGCGCATTGGTCTGAGTTGCAATACGAACTGGCCCTTTTCGCAACCGCGCCTCGAAGGTTGGTTCTGATAGCTTCCCCAAAAGTTCATGAGCAAGCACGCCAAGAAGAAAGCGTGGTCTCGGGCTTTGTTGTCGTACGAATTATCGATCAAGAGTGGGAAATTGAGAACATTGTGGTGGATGCGAACTGGCGGCGTCTTGGTATCGCGCG
>JAOAPG010000215.1 GCA_025462785.1 Acidobacteriaceae bacterium | reverse complement strand
GCCGTGAACTACAAAGAAATGCGTTCGGGATCGGAACCAGAAAGTTCAGCCGTAATTCGTAACCGGGTGATGCACGCCCGCGAAGTGCAATTGAGAAGGTTCGCGTCTTCAACCTCGGGCAAACTCTATTGCGACGCGCAGATGGCACCTCGACATATTCGAGCCTTCTGCGAACTCTCGGCGGACTGTGAGCGCCTGCTAGAAAGGGCCATGGTGCAGCAAGGACTAACTGCCCGAGCCCACGACAGGATCTTAAAAGTGGCAAGAACGGTAGCAGATTTGGACGGCTCGGCGGCGATGGAGCCAAAACATATAGCCGAGGCAATCCAATACAGGACGCTGGATCGGACATTCTGGGCGTGAGTAGCCCCGTCGCTCCGCACACAGCAAGACTTACATAAATTTACGTTTCGTCATCTCTGGAACTGGCTCTAAGAGCTGGAATTTTATGGGGTTACCTCTCGGTTACCACGCCGCAGTTGATCATAATTTCCTGTTGTAACTCTTTGATAATGTCCCCTTTCGGACTCGTTAGAAGTGTCCCCTTAGACTGAGATCGTTGAAGAGGACAGCCATGAGTGGTCGAGAGCTGGAACGAGTGGAAGTTATGGGGCGTGTAGCCCGCACGGGATTGAAGTTGCTGGATGCAGCGGCCATGCTGCAATTGAGTTATCGGCAGGCGAAGCGATTGTGGGGCCGCTACGGGCGCGCAAGGGTTGCAGCATGGGAATGCGGGTAAGGTTGCGAATCGAAGCAAGCCAGTAAAGTTACGGCGCAAGGTCGTGGAACTAATAAAGAAAAGATATGGAGGCAGTGAGGAGCAACGATTTGGGCCAACGTTGGCGGCGGAGCAGTTGGCCGAGGAAGACGGAATCGAGATCGATCATGAGACTTTGCGACGTTGGATGCTGCGGGAGGGCCTGTGGAGCCGGCAGCGCAAACGCAAGCCCTCTCGAAAACGGAGGGAACGGAAGGCCCCCTTTGGAGAACTGGTGCAGATGGACGGGAGTTTCCACGACTGGTTGGAAGGAGGTGGTCCAGCGGGATGCCTGATGAACATGGTGGATGATGCCACGGGAATCACGCAAGCTCGTCTGGGGAAAGAAGAAACGATCTGGGCGGCCGCCGCAGTCTTACAGAGCTGGATTGGAAAGTACGGAGTGCCGCGGGCTCTCTATACCGATTGGAAGAACGTGTACAAACGAGCGGCGACGCCAGCTGAGCAATTACGCGGAGAAGTGCCGATCACCCAGTTTGGCCGAATGTGCCAGAAGTTAGGCATTGCGATCGTGGCGGCCAGCTCTCCGCAAGCCAAAGGGCGAGTGGAACGGAACCACGGCACGCATCAAGACCGACTGGTTAAGACACTGAGACGAAAAAAGATAGCCAGCTACGAGGCGGTGAATCAATACCTGGAGACCCAGTATCTAGACGAGCATAAGCGACGCTTTGCACAGCCCGCGTCGGCGGACCAGGATGATCACGGGAAGGCACCGAGCGTGCGCGCCCTGCGGCAAGTCTTTCGCTTGGAGACAGAACGAAGCATTGGCAACGACTGGGTCATTGAGCACCACGGCCGCAGTCTGCAACTCAAGCCAGGCCGGCGGCGTTACGGACCGACCCAAAACAAAGCGCTGGCCTGCGAAGGGGAAGACAAGACCCTGGAGGTGCACTACCGAGGAGCGCGGATCGCCTATGAAGAGTGCCGCGGAAACCGGCAAAAGCCGCCCGCTGTGCTCCGGCCGGCTGTGCAACCCATCGTGAGCCGAAAGGCCAAGAAGAATCATCCGTGGCGCCAGATCTACCAAGGTATGAGGCCCAATCATCCGCACCCTGTGATATCGCCGCTCGTTGGAATGTGTACTTACGCTTCGCCCTGACGGGCTTCGCTTCAGTGCGCATCCCAACGACAACATCAACAGTAAAAGGGGACATTTCTAAAGAGTTAACGATGGGGACACTTCTAAAGAGCTTTGACAATTGATATTCATAATTTCCTTGACCTTTATCTGGTTCCAGCGTAGATTGGTTCGTTCCGAAGGCAATTTTCCAGTTAGCCGTCTGTGGTACCTTCGCTGAAACTGGATTTTATCCAGATACTGAGAAACTTTCGGCTCCGGCGGAGCATCTATATCAGTAACCAGAGCTTTTCCCGTGCAACCCATCTGAATTGAGTTACTTAGGCGCTCTGCTCAGACTTGGCCTGCTAGCCAAGATGGAGAAGGGTGGTTGGTTGATAGGAGATAATAAAGATGCGTTCTGATCGCGTTTTTGATGCATTACATACCTTGCGGAACCGGTACATGCTTTGCCAGCTGGCTTCCAAGGCAACTCGCAGGTTTCATAAACCCAATACCCGTATCCAGGAAACCATGAACGAAGTTTTGGATCGGATTGCTATTTCGGAACGGCAGTCGATTTTGTCGGAGCCGGAAAATGTAGCTGAGGCACAACGGCGGGCTGCGTAACTCAGCCCCGCCCTCCTGCCCGAGTGGTTGTCTTCTCATACCTTCCTTTGAAAATCTCCCTTCGTAGGTGAATTCATTAATGACCATCGCAGAACTGAAAGAAAAAAATATTACTGAGCTGACCAAGATCGCCCGATCTCTGGATCTGCCCGGTGCAAGAGGATTACGCAAGCAAGACCTGATCTTCAAGATTCTCCAGGCGCAAAGCGAAAAAGAAGGACACATTTTCGCCGAGGGCGTTCTCGAAATTTTGCCTGACGGCTACGGCTTCCTGCGTTCGCCTGATTACAACTACTTGACCGGTCCGGACGACATTTATGTGTCGCCTTCGCAGATCCGCAAGTTCGACCTCAAAACCGGTGACACAATTAGCGGGCAGGTGCGTCCCCCCCATGAAGGCGAAAAGTATTTCGCGCTAGTCAAGATTGAAGCGGTCAACTTTGAATCGCCCGACGAAGCTCGCAACAAGATTCTGTTCGACAACCTGACGCCGCTTTATCCGCAGGAGCGCCTGAAGCTTGAGACGATTCGCGAAAACGTAAGCGCTCGCGTTATGGACTTGCTCACTCCGATCGGCAAGGGGCAGCGTGGCCTAATCGTTTCGCCTCCTCGAGCCGGTAAGACAATGTTGCTGCAGAACGTTGCCAACTCGATTACGACAAATCACCCCGAAGTCGTGATGATTGTCTTGTTGATTGATGAGCGTCCGGAAGAAGTCACCGACATGCAGCGTTCGGTGAAGGGTGAAGTTATCTCTTCGACCTTCGACGAACCCGCCGCCCGGCACGTACAGGTCGCGGAAATGGTAATCGAAAAAGCGAAGCGCCTGGTTGAGCACAAGCGCGACGTGGTGATCCTGCTTGACTCGATTACACGTTTGGCCCGCACCTATAACACGATTGTTCCGCCCAGCGGCAAAGTGCTCTCAGGCGGTGTGGATTCCAACGCGCTACAGCGTCCAAAGCGTTTCTTCGGATCAGCCCGCAACATCGAAGAAGGCGGATCGCTCACCATTATCGCAACTGCTCTTATCGATACTGGATCTCGCATGGTCGACGTGATCTTTGAAGAATTCAAAGGCACGGGTAACATGGAAATTATTCTCGACCGCAAGCTGGTCGACAAGCGAACCTTCCCGGCGATCGATATTCAGCGCTCTGGTACGCGTAAGGAAGAGTTGCTGATTCCGAAAGAGGATCTGACGAGAATCTGGGTACTGCGAAAAGTGTTGAACCCGTTGTCGCCAGTAGAAGCTATGGAATTGTTGATCGATAAACTAAACAAGACTCGATCGAATGGAGAATTCCTGGCAAACATGAGCTCGCTTTAAAGGGAACCAATGTAGCGACGGGCACCTTGCCCGTGGAAGCCGGGCATATAGCCCGGCTATTTGTTTGTCCTGAACGAGTAGCTAACCAATCTACGAAGCCTGTGTTCCCTGATCTATCACGTACACTCTGCCCGGTCCGGCCGTCTGGATGTTGTTCTTGTAGAAAATCTCTTTGATTCTGCGCCGCAACTCGCGGCTCACCGCATATTGCTTATTCGGACGCGTCTTGACGAGCATTAGATACTCCGCCTCGCCATTCCCGACCTTCTCAATACCTGGCACCTGGATGTCGCTGACGATGTCGTCGGCATACTGAGGATCGTGCCGCACTTCTTCACCAATTTGTTGCAGCAACTTAACAATCTTGTCGCTCGGTTCGCTATACGCCACTGCCACTCGCAGAGTCAGTTGCGACCAGTCCCGGGTCATATTGGATACGATCTGAATCGCGCTGTTCGGAACCGTGTGTACGGTTCCATCGTCATCTCGTAGAACTGTGTGCCGAAGAGTCATTTCTTCCACCGTCCCTTTTACTCCGGCAATGCGGACGGTATCTCCAATCTCGTACTGATCCTCTAGCAAAATGTAAAAGCCATTAATAAAATCATGGACCAGGCTCTGAGCGCCGAATCCAATGGCCAGTCCAGCAACGCCTGCACTTGCCAGCAAGGGTTCGACGTGCAGGCCCAAATTTCCTAACACCATCAACACCGCTACGAACCCAATCACAAAAACTCCCACGCTCGTCAGTACGCTGCTGACGGTGCGAACCTGTTGTGCACGAATTCCCGGGGGCAGTCTCTTGACTTGCAGGGAAGCCAACCGTTGAGTGAACAGGCGAAGCAGCCGGATCAGAACGAAAGATGCACCGATAATGAAAATGATCTTTGGCAGGTCATGGCGGACAAACGTAATCGTGTCCTCTCGCCAATCATTGAGCAGCGCGCGGAAATCCCAAGGTTCTGGCGTCATTGGCGCGATGATCCCCATAAGTAGTCTCATCTTTTGCTAAACATAATTTTATTAAACAATGGTCCGAGGCGATTATAGCAACCGGCACCATTCATCCTGAGTTTCAGATCGCCGTATAATCGAGCTAACTCCCGGTTTATCGAGGTGAGTGTGCGATCTGATTCTTTAGTGTGTTCATTAGTTTTGCTGACATTGTTGCTCGTTTCGCTACTGGCCTTTACGCAGGATGCCAGTCAACCTCAAGGATTTCCGCAAATTCCCCAGCGCCAGATACCAGGTCAACAAGCACCGTCTCCCGAGGACGAGCAACGCGCGAAAATCGAAAAGGAGATGGCGAAGAAGGCCAATCAAGAACGTCATGCACAATTAAGACGCGACACCGATAAGTTGCTACAACTATCGACCGAGCTGAAGCAATACGTGGACAAGACCAATGACAACATCCTGTCGATTGATGTAGTTAAGAAAGCCGAAGAGATCGAAAAGCTGGCGCACAGCGTCAAGGAGAAGATGAAGGGTTCGTAGAGGCGTTAGCATTGTTACTCGGAAGGCAGTGTCAGCGATTCTTTGTGTCGCGGTGCTATCCTTTCGAAGTTCGGTAGTAGCAAAGACCCCTCCCGTAATTCTCTAAACCAACTTTCAATTTATTGCTTTTCATCACTCCTAGGTGCAAGTACAATCTTATTGCAACACACTTGCAACTAGATATATGCCCCTACCACAGACGGAAGCTCCAGGACGCTTGCAGGCCGAACTCATGTCTCGCGGCCTGCGCATGACGAGACAGCGGAGGATCATCCTCAGCGTTGTTGAAACTGCCAAGCAGCATCTTGACGCTAGTCAGATACTGCGAAAAGCTCGTAAACTCGATTCCCAGGTTGATCGCGTGACCGTCTACCGCACGCTCAGTCTTTTGAAGCGCCACGGCCTAATTGACGAGCTGGACCTGATGCACATGCAAGGTGAGAAGCACTTTTACGAACGCCGCCCACAGCGCGATCACATTCATATGGCATGTCTGCGCTGCGGCAAAATCAGCGAATTTGAAAGCAATTTATTCGATCGGCTTAAAGGACAAATCCAACGCGACTGTCAGTTCCACATCGTTGTTACCCGTCTCGAAGTTGGCGGATATTGCGCACAATGCCGTACCGCCTCGGCTGCCTGATCCATCCTGTTGCATGTGGTCGCAACAATTCTGAAACGAAAAATATAGCGTGCCCTTGTCATAAGAAATTCCGGAATCTACCATGTTCTTTACTTATTGCAACGCAGTTGCAATGTGAATGGATATGAAGAGATTCATTGCAGTTTGCCTTTTTTCTCTACTCCTCGGTCGAATCGGTGTTGGCGCGCAGGAACGGCCCTACTTCGTCACGTACTCCCAGGAGATGGAAGAGCCTGGAAACCTCGACATCGAATGGTTTAACCTCGATGCCAAACCCAATGGCGCGAACCGGTTTGTGGGTTCCAACATCGAATTCGAGTATGGTGTGAAAGCCTGGTGGACGTCTGAGTTCTACCTCGACGTCCAAATGACACAACACGACAGTACTATCTTCACGGGATTCCGCTGGGAAAACCGCTTCCGTCCGCTCCTACGCGAGCACTGGATCAATCCCGTGATCTATGCCGAATTCGAGAATATTAGCGCGGATAAAACTCTTCGCGAAGTGGTGGGTCACGATGGCGGACCTGACTTTGCAGATCCGAATTCAATTGCGAGTCTCGACAGAGCGCGGGGAATAGAGCTCAGATTGATTCTGGGGAGCAACTTCAAAGGTTGGAACGTTAGCGAAAACGTAATTGCAGAGAAGAATCTGTCGAATGTTCCTTGGGAATTTGGTTACGCTTGGGGTGCGAGCCGCCCTCTCGGATTGGCCGCTAGCGCTCACGACTGCACTTTCTGCAAAGAGAAATTCCAAGCCGGCTTAGAGATGTACGGAGGGCTCGGCGATACCTACAGCTTAGGTACGCATTTAACATCGCACTATGCGGGGCCCACAGTTAACTGGATAGCTCCTAATGGTGTGACATTTTCCTTTTCTCCCCAATTTGGTTTGAACGATTACAGCATTCCTCGCTTGTATCGCTTTGGCGTAGCCTACGAAATCGATCAGTCCTTTAGTCACTTTCACCGCGGGAGTGCCGAATAATGCGTCCTCAACTGGAACTCTGCTGATCCCAATTCTCGCGTCTACAATAACCGCATTCGCCGCGGCTGATGGCGCTTGGTTGAGGAACGTTCCTGCTCGTGACCACGAAAGAACCAATCCATACAAAGATCCGGCCGGACTCAGTTGCCGGAGGAAAAAGAATTTTCGAACAGAATTGTTCTCCACGCCATGGCAAGAACGCTGAAGGAACTAAAAAGCGCCCGCCGCTCAGAAGCGAGCGCATACAGCACGAAGCCACTGATGGCGACATTCATTGGCTGCTGCTAAATGGGAACATGAAGAAGGGAATGCCGTCGTGGGCAAAGCTGCCTGATCAGCAGCTATGGCGAGTCATCGCCTACGTAAAGTCTTTGGGCCAGTAAAAACGCTCGGATTCCATGAAGGCGGGTATCCTCGCCAGTTCACTTAACAGCGAACAAACAAAAGCGCCATCCGATGTGCAGGATGGCGCTCAAAAGCTACATGCATCTCCTCAATCAGCCGCAACTCGAACCGGATGCGCAGCAGTCTCAGTGCTGATGCGCATGCTGTAAAACGAGCGGTAGACGAAGACAAACGACACCACGAAGAAGGCCAGCGCAAGCAGGTGAGTCTTAACGTCCCCCACCTCTAGGTTCAATTTAACCGCGAGCTCAACCGCCAGCAATCCGAACAGGGTCGTGAATTTGATCACCGGGTTTAGTGCCACCGAGGAGGTATCTTTGAACGGATCACCAACGGTGTCGCCAATCACCGTGGCATCGTGCAGCGGAGTGCCCTTCTGCTTC
>JAOAPG010000153.1 GCA_025462785.1 Acidobacteriaceae bacterium | reverse complement strand
CGACGTATCGCTTCGTCAATATCGATTAGCTCTTTGTAACGCAACTCAGCTCGAATGCGTCCCGAGCTAGCAACTATATGCTGCGCCGCATTACCAGGCTGCAACAGATGTTTTGGTGTTCGTTCTCTGGCCAGCACAACAAACTTTCCCGACCAATGTGCCTCGGTGGCGATCCTCCTCTGCCAAGCCAGCTCCGACAACGTGGGTTCCTCGCAGACATTGTAGATACGTCCAGCCGTTTGGTCCGAGGTCGCAGCGAGCGCGATCGCTTGCGCAATGTTTTCTACATATCCCCACGGCCCTCTCCAAGCCGCGAGATCATCGGCAATGAGTATGGAAGATCTTCCGTCAGCGAAGCGCCTTAGCAGCGGGAAGAATCTATGAAGGGGATCTCCTGGACCATATACCATGGGAAGTCGGAGAACTGTTCCCGACACGTCGGAGCTATTCAGAATGGCCTCTTCCACCGCGATCTTGTCATAACCCTCGTCCACCCAATTAAAGATGCACTGCAGCATTTTGATAGTCTCTGGTGGGTAGAGCTGTCGAATAGTGCGCACTGGCGAGTCTTCTGTGAGCGGCAATGGTTCTAGAGAACCCGGCTCGCGCAGGTGCAGCACGCCCCACGCGCGGTACACATCCATGCTGCTAATCGCAATAACGCGCGGCGCAACTTTGCGCGAAGTGCTCATCAACTGACGCGCCTGTTGTCCAGAGCTCAGTATCAAGTCGATAATTACTTCTGGCGAAAATCGCTGAATTGGCTCTAGGTGATCGGAAAGGCGATTCCGATCACCTTGGATTCGTACCGCATCCTCATCGAGATACGTCTCCGCGGTCCGGTGAAAGATCGCAACTTAATGTCCAAGAGCGCGCAACTGGCGGGCTAGTGGTCTGCCGATGAAACCATTCCCGCCAATCAAAAGGATTCGCATCTGAGGGGTGTCCCCCATTATCCTCCCGTTGACAGCCTACTACGACAGCGTTTGCAGATCCTGGCTGGCAGCGTGAATACCGACCTGACGCGCGCACAGCTTTTACAGTTCGCGCATGATGAATAACGATTTCTTTTATCGCTTGCCTCCCTAGCTGTGTGGTGCCACCTAGAATCATCCCGACTATTCACCACGTGGATTGCTCCGGCTATTGAACACCTTGTTCTGGCTGAGTTGTGAAAGTGTAAAGGATGATTTTCCATCCCTTGGGGGTTTTGTTCAGAACGAAGATTTCTCTATTGAAGTCAAGCTTCGTTGACCCGTCTACCAAAGTCTTTTCAGTCTGCCCCCTAGAATGATGCGTCCGCACGATCGCGATATTTCCATAGACGTCGACAGCGTCGTACTGGAAGGCAGTTGAGAATTTAGTTCCCTTGAAGAGCTTTGCATAAGCTCTGCCATCGCGTCTCCGCCAACAACGGTTCCTTTGTTGTTTGATGTGGATGCTGTACTCGATTGCATCCGCATGCCCCCGAGGATAGCCAGATACGCAGGCAATTCGTTATTTGTTGTCTGGATTACTGTGACGCCAGTTCCAGTAGCCCTTTTGCTGTCGGCTGTTCAACTGGGCGAAAGCACGCTTCTGGTGGTGCTCGGTCTGGTACCGCTGGTACTCGCGGTCTTCATTGTTGTCCCAATTGTGATAGTCCTTGTGGCCCTTGTCGTAGTAGCGCTTGGTGTTCTCGCCCTGCCTATTTTCTTGGTTCCTGTCGTCTTGCGGGCTGGCAGCGGCCATCATCGCAACAGGTGCGGCAAGGGCGGCAGTCAGAAAAAGTGAAATGAGATATCTGTATCCACGATGCACGTCGTTCTCCTTAGTGCGACATTCACATCCTAGAATCCCGCTAGCATTAACTGTCTACTCTTGGAGCTCCCGAGTCTGGTCAATACTGCTCAGGTATGCTGAGGAGAATCCGGCAAATCAGGGACACCGGCAGGATGAGGTCCCAAACTGCCATCGATGGCGTGAGAGCGGCTGCTAGGGTCACCAAAGCAATGGCAGGAACTCCGACCTGTTTCTGAAATGAAGTCACCGGAGCGTGCTGGTGTTCGTGGCCGGAGATGTTCAACAAAGTCCGCGCTTGAGGGGTCAGCCTATACCGATTCCGCGCCCAATTGGATGCACCGAATATGCCCCAACCGTATAACGATAAAGGAATCAGCCAGCAGCCATTTGGGCTCCTTCCCGGTTGTGTTTCGAATGTCGCACATTGAGCGCCGGAAACGCCGTTGCAACCGATAGATTTGATGTTCGCAGTCAGTTCCCCTGCCCCTGCACTCTCTCGATTGGTCGGTCTGGCTTCTCCAGCGCAGGGTCAATCATGTTATTGCGCAGTGCGTATATCACGACCTCACTTACAGAATGGAGGTTCAATTTGCGCATCATGTTAGAACGGTGAGTTTCAGCGGTTTGACACTGAGGTTTAGGACCACCGCAATTTCCTTGCTGCTTTTGCCCACGGCCAGTAGTTCTACAACTTCGCGTTCACGACTTGTCAGTTTTGAGAACCCGGGGTCCGACCAGCTCCGAAACCTCCCTCAAAATATTGATCAAGTACTTGGGCGGCGACTTTTGAAGTGAAATATGTCTGGCCTTTAAGCAGAGCCTCAATCGCCGCAATTAGCTCGATGCCCGCGTCGGACTTCAAAACAAAACCCTTCGCACCCGCGCTAACCACCGCTCGCAATATTTGATCCGAATTATGAAGAGTAAGGACCAGAATCTTCGTGTCTGCCGCGGCCTTGAGAATGTGACCAATCGCGTGGAGTCCATTTAAAACTGGCATGCTGACATCCAACACAACTATATTCGGCCGAAGTCTGCCAGCTTTTTCTACAGTTTCGCGACCGTTCGAGGCTTCCCCGCAGACCTCCCATCCGGACTGGCTCGACAATATGAACGCTAAGCCTTTCCGAACCACGTCATGATCGTCTACCAATAGGATTCTCACACTAGCCAAACGCATCTCCCTCTTAGCGGAACATCACACCATTCGTTTGCGTAGAATGCAGTTCCGTAATCATCCTCAGATCAGCTCTCTTCCGATGAAATCACTATTGTCACTATGGCAATCAAGGATCAGAGTTGGACAGCAAGTTTTCCCGCCCAACATTGCATTCTTTGATGCTGTTCGCCGACGCGGGTTGGTCAGAATTCCTACCCAGCATACTCGCGTTCATATGTCGCGGTGTTTCAGCCGTGAAAAGCGCGACGGTGCCGGGGAATGTAACCGATGCTGATAACAACTAAGTCGCCTTGGCCTCCTTGCAGTCAAGGCGTTCCTGCTTTGTCTCCAGCAGCACGTTCAAGGCGATTTGGTAATTGTTTGCAGGGGCTGATACGCGCCACTTAGTCGAATTTCGAGTTGGAGAGAAGTGCCAGAGTTATAGGCGCAAGTGATTGTGGCTGGCGATATCACATCCGTCGTGAGTTCGGATTTGATAGAGTTCCGAGAGCGAGAAGTCTAGGAGGTAGATCGCCGCTCATACCGTGGCAAGGCAATCACCCGTTGCCGCAACCTTCGAGTGTGCTCTCTGAGCGCAGCTCTGAGTTGTTCCGCAGTTTCCTCCAGCTCAGCTTGGTTTGTTCCTGCAATAGCCTTAGCGCACAATTCGCGGATTTGGTGATCCAGACGCCGGGGAGGCATTGATAGTGACAGTCTAACGGGTTCGCCGTTCCTTTCTATTCCACACACACTGTATTGCACCTTAACCCAGCTTTCGCTTCTGGCACGATTATTTCTGGCGACTGGATTCCGTCAGTTCACCGTTCAGTTTCCAATCCGGTCGCTTCCGCTTGCTGCATTCCGCCAACCCACGGACGCGAAACACCATGGGTTCATTCAACGGTTTAGGCGTCACAGACCGCTTCTACTCTCCATATTCCAGCCGCAATGTATGTATCTCGCACCACGATGTAATGAGAAAGACAAGAAGTGATTGCTCCGGAACGTTCGGTCAGAGTTTTCCTTTAATGGGTCGATAACGAGTAGGCAACCAATCGCATCCGGCCCGTATTCTAAGTAGATGGGTCGGTTGTGCTGGGTTAGGGCAGGTCCTTCCCTAAAGGTAATTCGGAGAAGAGCCTTGCATAAAATCTTAAAGGTGGTTTTGTTGTTCGTGGCCCTTTCCCCAGCCGTCAGTAGGTCACAGATACAAGTTGAGCAAACCAATCCTCCTAAGTGTGCCGAGCAAATCCCATCATCACAAACTAACTCCACTGCCGCACCATCGTCCGAGAAAGGCGCAACCGCCGGGTCCAAAGTTCCTGCTTGTCCGGATCAAAAAGACAGTTCGCAAGGTAAGCAGACGAAGCGCATGTTATGGGTCGTGCCGAATTTTGCTGCGGTGAACGCCAACACCCAACTTCCACCATTATCGACCCGCGAGAAGTTCACACTCGCTGCGCACGACAGCATTCTTGATTACTCTTCATTCACTTGGGCTGGAATCTTAGCTGCACAGTCAATGGCTTTAAATTCTGATCCGGAGCTGGGCGGCGGAATCGCTGGTTACGGTCGCTATTATTGGCGAACTTTCACGGACGGAGTGTCTGGGACTTTCTTCACCGAAGCCATTGTTCCCACGATCACGCACGAGGACCCACGTTATTACACCATGGGTCAGGGAGGCTTTTTCCGGCGTACCGGCTATGCGATTTCTCGGGGCTTCGTTACTAAAACAGACTCCGGCGGCACTAGCTTCAACTTCTCCGAGGTGGTGGGCAACGGACTGGAAGCAGGTTTATCAAACCTTTATTATCCGCCTCAGGAGCGCGGTCTCAATCAAACGGCAAAGAACTTCGGAACTCAGATGGAATCGGCTGTCCTCAATCACATCTTCCAGGAATTCTGGCCTGACATCCGAAAAAAGCTCCTTCGCGAGAAATAGCTTAACTCTGGCTGGTGATGCCGCTTTTGGATCCGGACCTGAAAACAGAATTCCTCAGTATGCATGCTAGCGTCCGAGTTTTCGCACTCACGTACGACTTTCGCAAAACGCTGAAATTCAGAAAAGGGGGTAACAACTGACCATTTGGCCCCGATGAACGTCCACCACATTTTGCTCCGCCTTTCGAGGACGCGGATAAATGGCAAGGGTAAGCGCACCGCGATACTCGGTGCGTACTGAGTAGACCCATCGGTTGACTCTTTTCCCAGTGTTGCGAACCTTCCCGAGATGTCCCATGCACTGTGCAATATTGCCCAGTATTCAATTGGGTTCCCACGCTAGCATCGTGAAGTAGTA
>JAOAPG010000151.1 GCA_025462785.1 Acidobacteriaceae bacterium | reverse complement strand
TGCTCTTCCGATCTGCCGAGCGAACCACCGTGTTATATTCCACGCCAAGTGCCTCCCATTAAACTCTATCCTCGAACCGCGCTCGTCATGCTCACGGCGCTGAACTTTCTCAACTACATTGATCGCTCAGTGCTCTTTGCCGTGCAGCCGCTTGTACAAGGAGAATTTCATCTCACCAACACTCAGGTCGGATATCTCACCAGTGCATTTCTAGGCTTTTACATGATCGCGGCGCCCTTCACCGGACCGCTAGCGGATCGCTATTCCCGTAAGAAGATTATTATTTTCGGGGCAGTCTTTTGGAGCGGCCTCACCCTGCTTACCGCGGTCACTCATACATATTGGGAACTGCTAGTTCGCCACACGCTTGTAGGAATTGGCGAAGCTACGTTTGTCACCATCGCGCCGACTTTCGTTGCGGATCTTTTCCCCGAGAATAAACGCGGCCGCATTTTCGGAGTGTTCTACCTGGCGATTCCGGTGGGGACTGCAGCGGGGTATCTGCTAGGAGGTCATCTTGGACCGGTTCACGGATGGCGATTTCCTTTTTATATCGCGGCATTCCCCGGATTTTTGCTGGCCCTGGCGATGTGGTTTATCCCGGAACCACCGCGTGGACAATTTGATACTGTGAGGGAAACTCCGGAGCGGGGAACAGTGTTGGGGTTGGTCCGCAACCCAGCTTTCTGGACAATCACTCTCGGCATGGCAGCCAGCACGTTTTCATTGGGCGGAATCCAAGTATGGATGCCGACTTTTCTTTCTCGCGCACGTGGATACACTCTGCAATCAGCGAACCTCATGTTCGGAACAATAATCGTAGTCGATGGGATTCTTGCGTCTCTAGCAGGAGGCTGGCTTGGGGATCGTTTGTTGCCCCGCATGAAAGGTTCTTACTATTTTGTTTCCGCAATCAGCATGGGACTTGGCGTGCCGGTAATGATTATTGCCTTGTTTAATCCCGGGCGACTTATGCTGCCCGCCATTGCCTTGGCTGCGTTTTTTCTTCTGCTCAATACTTCACCGCTGAATGCGGCTCTAGTCAACTCGGTGGGCGTGCATATTCGTGCGACGGCTATCGCGGTTAATATTTTCATGTTTCACCTTTTAGGTGATGTTCCTTCGCCGACTCTAATGGGCTATGTTGCAGACCGGCACTCGTTGCAAGCCGCTTTCATTTTGCCAGTCATTGCGATGGGTGTTTCCTCTGTCATACTGTTTTACGGAATGAAGTTCGCTCCTCCAGTAAACGCGCAATCGATAAAGGAATCTGCTGGCAAGGTTTCGGTGGAATGAGTTATTTCCATTGGATTGCAGGCAGCATTCTTGCTTTGGCGTGGTTCTCGCGGATTGTCGACGCAGCCCTCGGGATGTCCACGGTGGCTGACATTGCTTCTCCAGAGTGGGACCGTAAACCTGCAACTTCCGCCGGAAATCCACGGGTCAGCATCATAGTTCCGGCTTGCAACGAGGAAGCTGATATCGCGCAGTCTCTCACCCAACTCCTACAGCTTGACTATGACAACTATGAAGTCATAGCCGTCAATGACCGCTCAACCGATCGCACAGGCGAGATGATGGACAGCGTTGCGGCTACCCCCAAATCTGTGCGCGGGATCCTGCAAGTGGTTCATATAGATACATTGCCCACAGGATGGCTCGGCAAGCCGCACGCGATGTGGACAGCAGCAAACCAAGCAACAGGAGATTGGCTGCTCTTTACTGATGCCGATGTCTTGTTTAAGCCCGATTCAGTCCGTCGCGCGCTAGCTTATGCCGAGGCCGAACCCGCTGATCACGTGGTGCTCTTTCCGCAAATCATTATGAAGCAGCCCGGCGAGCGAATGATGATCGCCTTTTTTCAGGCACTCTTCGTCTTTGGGCATCGGCCGTGGAAGGTGGCCGATCCCAAAACCAAAGATCACATTGGAGTGGGAGCGTTTAATCTGATCCGGCGAAGCATCTACGAAAAAGTTGGAACCTACAAAGCCCTGCGTTTCGAAGTTGTGGATGATATGAAGCTGGGCAAAGTCGTGAAAGAAGCTGGTTATGCCCAGCGCAATGTGTTTGGTGAGGACTTGATCTCGCTTCACTGGGCAAAGGGCGCAATGGGCGTGGTCAATAATTTGACGAAGAATTTTTTTGCGGTCCTATCTTTTCAACCCTGGCGCGTTGTGCTTTGCTGCTTTGGGCTGGCATTCTTGAATCTGATTCCATTTGTCGGAGTTTTACTGGCACACGGATGGGCTCGGCTTCCGTACGCAATAGCACTGGCATCCATGTTCTTGATCTATGCAGGGATGTCCCGCAGATCTTCGATTCCGCCCTACTATTTTGTTTTGCATCCGGTTAGCACAGTGTTGTTCTTGTATACATTGTTGCGGTCGATGATCGTGACGTTGACTCAAGGTGGAATCGTGTGGCGGGGAACGAAGTATCCGCTAGGCGAGTTGAAGAAGGGATTGGTGTAATCGAACCTGTCACGATTACCCATGCGCTTTTC
>JAOAPG010000139.1 GCA_025462785.1 Acidobacteriaceae bacterium | reverse complement strand
GGCTTTGGGCTTGCCATGGAAATTCCTGCTCCAGAGAGTGATGTACTGGACGCCGTGGAGGATGTGGTAAATGACGGAATCATCCAAGGCAGCAAGGAATACAACAAAGATCAATATATCGAGAGCGCCATAGCAGCCCAGTCGTCTCCTCTTTTTCCCAAATGGACCGGCGGGGGGAAAGTCTTCTATAAGGTTCGCACTAACGTGCTTGCTCCAGTGAATTTTAAAGACACCGGCGACCAAGGTACGCTGGCTGTCCGGTACGTTGTTGAACCGAAGGATGATTCAAAAACTACGGTGCGGATTGACGCAGTCTTCGTCGAAGATTTTCGTCGTACCGCGCATCCCTCTAGTGGCTCGGTCGAAAGCAGCGAATTCAAAGACATTCAAGATCACGTCGACGCCCTTCACCTCAAGAAAAAGCAGGCGGCAGATGAAGAAAAAAAACACCAGGATGACTTGGCAAGACAAGTTCTGGTTCAGCCCAAGGAAACGCAAGACGCTTCTCGCCTAGTCGCAGCGCAAACTTCATCGCAGACGCTTGAGCAGCGCGTGCAGGATCTTCGCCGCCAAGTAGAGCGTCTGATTAAGTCACCAGGGGCTCAGCTGAAGTCTGCGCCTTTTCATACCGCATCAACCCTTAAGCCTCTTACGCCTGGAACGGAAGTAGTGATTCTGATAACGACCCCTTATTGGTATGGCGTGGAGACGACGGAAGGGCAGCACGGCTGGGTCTTTCGTGATGAACTGGAGCAGCTTCCGTGAGCTGTACGTATAAGAAGGTTGCCTCTCTGAAATTTCTTTCGTTGGTTTTGCTGGTTGCCTTCACGCATCCGGTAATCGGGGAAAATGCTACTGAACGTTCGTTCCCCCAATCAAAACTCGCAGTCGAGAAAAAACTGAAAGAATTGCAATCTGCCACTGCCGGACGATTGCCGCTCCTGGACGGTTTTGTCGTGCCCGGCAATCGTCCTCTGGATCGCTTCCAAAGAGCTTATTACCAATGCACGGTTGCGGTCAGTCCAACGTCCTCGGGCGGCTCACTCGTTCGTGTGAACGCGAAGATTACCGCGTGGTACGCCGACCCAAGCGGCTCGAAATCTGGATATCAGCTGCTCCCCTCCAATGGCAGGCTCGAGAACGACTTACTGGATCAATTGACAGAGCTACTCGGTGTAAACGCGCCAACCTCCCCAGGAACCCCGGAAGGCTCTCCGAGAACACGCTCTAGCTCGTCCGATACTTCGGGTTCGTTGATATCCGCTCCTATGCCGCGAATCCCTGCGGCTACCTTGGGCGCCGCAGCAGTTAGCCCAGGCAAGATGGATCAGAATCAGCCTGTGAGTTTACGAACGCAAACCGAGGCAGCTGAAAAACACGAGCGGGAGTTAGCGGCGCAAGCCAGAAATTTAGAAGAAATTCTCAACAATCAGGCGCATCCTAACAATCTTGCCGCGGTTAAGAAAACCGGCACGCCGGTAGTCGCGAACCCGGCCGCAGACGGCAAAGTTTTGTTTGCCGCGACTCTGGGCGATGAGTTCGAAATTTTAGATGAAACTCCGCAGTGGGTTCACGTGAGGATCTCGGGCATCTCACGCGGATGGATTAAACGGTCCAGTGTAGAGATGCCGGGAGACGAAGCAGCGAAGGCGAAGGCTTCCGGGACATCAGGAGAAAGCGATGGCACCGCTTTTCACGTTGGGAGCCAGCAGTTCGGAGCTTTCCCCGGAGACTGGGCTCCACTTCGAGGAAAGACAGTAGAAATCATCTCGGTGCAAAAATCGAGCGAAAATGCGCCGAATGCTGGCGCCCATGAACGAATGGAATTCGCCAAAGCATTTTTTACTAACGAATACGATAAAGTGACTTCCACCGCGGAAGGGATCGTGCTGATCTTCGATTCTGATGATGGCGGCATGGTCGCCGCGACACTTCCGTCACTTCAGCAGTGGAAAGCCGGAACGCTGTCAGATGAAGCCTTCTGGCGTCAGTGCTTCTTCGATCCACCGGAAATTCTCAGTGCCGTCCCCACGACTACCAAATAGCTAATCAGTCAGTTTTGACTGTTAGTGGATGTTACCAACTAACAATCGAGCATCTTCGGATGTATTTCACCTCTGCACGTGAAGGGCTAATCGCGAAAAACGGAACTGTTCATTCCGTAGACTGGGGCTACGCGTGGACAAATGTAATCGCGCGGCAATTTATATGCTCTCTTTCATTGGCACTAAGCAGTGTGGCACGTTCACTCGCGTAGACCTATTCCTCTTGCGAGCCGGATAGGCGCAGACACTATGGATTCAACCAACCTAGCTGCGAGAATGTGAGCGTAGCCGTAACTCCAGACTTCGGAAACTTTGGATTAATGATTAATGATGTTGTCTCGACTATCAGCCGCAATTATCGGGGCACCGTAACCTGCTTGGTTAAAAGAAAAAGGATTTGCAAGCTGGATCAGCGCGGCGGTCTCACCAAACGGATTGTGCGTATACGAGAATACATAGCTGTAATAATAGTTGTCGGCGTGTATGAAAACGTACAACAAGGCGCTGGTAGTTGAGCCATCCGAGAAAAACGCAAGCGGCGTTCGAATTGTTGTTTTGCCGGTGGTAAGGTTCGCCGTTTGGCCTCGAGGTTCAGGCACGCCGTGGAAAGTTCCATCCGAGTTTATATGGAGCTGTCTGTACAACAGCAATTTACCCAGCTTATAACTCTGATTGTTTGCTTCGATTGAACCAACAAAAAGAGTGATCGGATTAGCGCCGTCGGCTAGTGTAAGCACGCTAGTTGGTCCACTCTCTATGGTAATTGTGCCTACCCAATC
>JAOAPG010000130.1 GCA_025462785.1 Acidobacteriaceae bacterium | reverse complement strand
CTACCTCAAAAGTTTATTCATCGTACATGCGTCAATCTCAGGCACGGTCAGCGCGACGCTGGGTGTTGCGGCGCTCGTCGCTCTAAAGCTGCATTACGCGGAATTGTCCGCAGCGCTTGCTGGGCTCAGTCTCGCTGTCCCATGTCTCCTACTGTTCCATCTTGCACGCCGCATTTTTTACGTGCGCGTCTCGCCCGAGCCGGTGGCACTCGGCGCAACCCTCTATTTTCTATTATTGCTCGGCGGGCTGCTGATGTTGCGGTCCAGGATGACTCCCTTCCTGGGATTCATTCTCATGGGAGCCGCAGCGCTGGGAAGCAGCTGTTTCCTCCTCTGGCGCGCAACCCTTGTGCTGGAGCGCGGGCAAGAGTTCTTCAAGGTTCGGGAAACCTGGCACCGACACTGGGAGTACGGACGATGGGCGGTTGCGAGCGCAATGTTGGGTTGGGTGACTGCATACGCGTGTTATCCGATCCTGAGTGCATTTGCTGGAATGTCACAGGTAGGTGCACTAAAGGCCCTCATGAACTTCGCCGCTCCCTTCAATCAGACGTTACTGCCCTTGGCGGGCCTCATACTTCCCTACGCCTCCCGACGCGAACAAAGCGGTTCCCCAGTCGGTTCGAATCGCATAACTGCTCTGTTTCTCTCGGGAGCAGTAGCCTACTGGATACTCGTCATGTGTGCCGGTAGCACGGCGTTCCGGTTGGTGTACGGGGGCAAGTACATGGGCGTGCGGGGCTTACTTCCGCTGTTTGCGGTCGAGTCCATCATCTGGGCTGCCGGTTGTGGACCCAAGCTTTCTCTTCGAGCGATGAACTTGCCGCACTGCGTCTTCCACTCCAGTCTGGCGCCAGCGATTCTTTTCCTTCTGGTTGGTATCCCTTCGGCAAAACGTTTCGGGATTGCGGGGCTGGTTTCGGCAATGGCGCTGGCGGAGTTGGCTAGTTATCTGATCGCACTGTGGTTACTGCGACGCAATAGTGGCACCCGCGTCACGACAGCCGAACCGGTCCTTTCGCCGCAGTTAGCGCGTATCCCAGCAGCAAACCACGCGACGTCGCCTGAATTGCCGCTACCGACACGCTGCTCGACTAAAATTATTTTGTAGACGGAACAGCTTTCCAGCGGCGGTGTCGATGGCATGGCGGGCAATGAACATCAGAAGGTTGTCAATGCCCATTTCGGGTCGACAGCATCGCACTGGAAACAGATATATGGCCGAAATAACCTGTATTCCATTCTTTATCAAGAGCGAAGGAACATAGTGCTCTCAACGATCGATGAACTTGGTTTGCGGCCAGGAGCTCGGGTACTGGACGTAGGTTGCGGGCCTGGCCTTATCTCACTTGCGCTAGCAGAGCGAGGATATCTCGTGCACGCCATTGATACCGTTCCGACTATGATTTCAATGGCCCGCCAGCTGGCTGCAGAGTCGAACCTAGGTAACCGCATTCGAAATACTATCTGTGACATCCGCTATCTTGGGTTTGCAGACAACTCCTTTGATTTATCGATCGTGGTAGGCGTCACAGAGTGGCTGGACTCGCTGGACCGCCCAATAAGCGAGATTCGACGCGTTCTGAAACCGGGCGGGTCCGTCATCATCACAGGCGACAATACTTGGAGCTTACACTTTGTTCTGGATCCGCGCTGGAATCCGATGTTCTCAATTCCAAGGGCCTTAGCTAGGGGGATGTTGCGGCGCTTGGGGCTTCGGAGATCATCATGCTATCACTTACGTACAAACCATCAGCTTGACTCAGCTCTCCGCGGAGCTGGTTTTAGCATCATTAGGAGAATGACTTTCGGATTTGGACCTTTTTCATTCTTCAATAAGAAATTGTTTTCAGATTCGCTCGGATTGAAGATACATCGTAGTCTTCAGTGCCTCGCCAATAGAAATTGGCCAGTACTGCGCTCCACCGGGCATGTCTATATTGCTCTTGCCAGGAGTTAATTTTCCGCAACAAGCGGCAGCTTCCTGGCGATTGGTGTCCCTTCAGCAAAACACTTCGATATTGTTGGCTTGATATCGGCAATGCCGCTGGCGAACTTGGCTAGTTATCTGATCGCAACTGTGGTTACTGCGACGCAATAGTGGCACCCGCGTCACGACAGGCGAACCGATCCTTTCGCCCCGGCGAGCGCCTATTCTAACAGCGAACCCCCAACGCGACGCAGCGTGACCTGCCGCAGCGAGCGAGCTGCATATCAGTACTAGAAGTCAAACATGGCAATCCAAGACAGTGCGCCGTCACAGCCGCTGATGCAAAACAGCATCCGCTCGAGCGCGATTCTCCAGGTTGGCCGCAACCTTGTTGCAGTGCTATTCCTGGGCGCAGTTTCGGTGGGTACCGCAGCGATCCTCACGTCAGCCGCAAGCTCGTTGATCTGGGACGGGGTACGCGTGCTCGGTATCGCCGCCCTGCTGGTCTTCTCCCTGGCAGCGGCCTTCCGCTCCCCTGGGCATCATCCCAGAGCGGTTTTCGCCATTTGGTTGTTGCTGTTGATTTCGCAAAGAATTTTCTTTCGCGAGGACATTTACGCCAACGAGGCCGCTTTCGAAGGGAATTTTCCCACGACCGCTTACGCCGAGGCCATCTGTTGGATCCTGTGCTTTGTCGCCGTGCTGATTCTGTTTGCTACTGCGGCTGATAGCTGGCGCCGATTATTCACAGGCGAATACAGATGGCTTACGTTTTTCGCGCTCATCTGCCTCCTGTCATGCGCGTATGCACCTCGGCCGCTGTTCGGAGTCGCATGGGTGTTCAAGCTCGCTCTCGTAATCTTGTTGCTTTTATTGTGCTCGCTTCAGATACGGGATGCTCAAGACATCGCTTCTTTTCTTCGATTCAACTTTTGGGCGTTCGCAATCATTGTGATTGTACCCATAGTTTTAGGAAGTATCACCGGCTCCGCTTTCGACGCGGAAGGGCGTCTGGGTAGCCTTGTGAACCCAGATGGCCTGTCAGGAGATGCCGGAACCCTGATGCTGCTCGCCCCGCTCTCGTACTCCCGAAGCCAAGGTGCCGGCGTTCGCCTCACGACCATGATCCTGGGCGGCGCAGCATTCGTGGTCATGATCATCGCCGGAGGCAAAGCCGCCATCGTTGCAGGGATACTTGCTGGGGGTCTCTTCTTCCTTGTGCGCCGCGGCGTCGGCGCAGCACTCGGGTATTTCGCAGCTGCCAGTATGCTGGCATTCGTCCTCGCGGTGTTTACCCCGTTATCTGGTTACCTGCAACATTACGGGCAGAGCGACCAGGGCATGGCGACCCTGAGTGGCCGAACGCTGCTGTGGAACGCTGTTCTTCCAGCGATTTGGCGGGCGCCAATCCTGGGTCATGGTTATCTGGCCTCTACGTTTATCGCTATGCAGGTAAACGCAGTTGAATGGGGAGCCCCACACCTGCACAACGCTTTCCTTGAGGTGTTGTATAACAATGGTCTGGTTGGCTTGGCGCTTATCATCATCATCAATTACGTAATCCTCAGAAATCTCCTGCGCGTGCTCCGCCGCATTCCGGCCACAGACTTCATTCATCAGATCGCCGCCGGATGCCTTGCGCTGTACGCGAGCTTTTTACTCAACGGCTTTTTCAATGCGAGTTTCGGGGGACGAGCTCGGCCGCCGTTCATGGCATTGCTGGCCCTCGTCATCGTGGGCGAGAAATTGGCTGAGTTCGCGGCACAAGGCTGCGGCGGCGAACCAGCGCGCACACCTGGCCACGTACAGCTTATTCCGCAGCTTATGCCGGGAGCATTGCGTTCACCCGGAGGAGTTTAGGCTTGTGAGTGTTCTACCAGGGCAGATCTGTACTGCTGATCGTCGTTGTGGGTTGCCGCTGTTCGTTGTTGGCGTGTGGCGCTCCGGCACTACGCTATTGCAGCTGCTTCTGAATCAGCATCCCGAGATTGCGCTGTTCTATGAAGGCGACCTCCCGGTGCTGTGGCCCATGTTTGCAATCAGCTATAGCCGGAAAAAGTGGGTTGAGAAGTGGGAATATTGGAACTCAGCGGTGAGCCGACACCATCTTGATCCACAGCGCATCGCAGTGCCGCTTACTACTCTGGCCGAGGCCGCCGAGGTCGCCGGCCGAGAATACGCCCGAAGAAAGGGCGCACACATATGGGGTTGTAAGTCGCCATCGTACTATGACCGGCTGGTCTATTTGGCTCGCGAATTTCCCAATGCACGCTTCATCGTAATTTGGCGCGATCCGGAGGAGATTTGTCGGAGTGTCATGGAGGCCGCCCCCCACTCCAGCTGGTTTTCCCGGCCAGGAATGACTCTTCGGGCAATATTGGCGTGCGAGATCTTGAAAAATCAATGTGACACGCTTAGAGACTCCGGGGTTCCCGTCCACCAAATCCATTATCAGGACCTCGTGGAGAAAACAACCACCACAATGAACGGCATTTGCGAGTTCCTGCAAATCCCATTTGTCCCGGCAATCACTGTCCTCGATGGAGTAGATCGCTCCGCACTCTTCGATGGCGCTCACCACGCCATGGCCCACGGCAGCAAGATCGTCTCTCTGCAGAAGCGCCCCGGAGCACTTCCGCCGCGGCTCGCACATAAAATCCGGCGCTACAAAGCTCTTTGGAAAGCTGATGATTGCGAGTGGCTTCTCTGTCAACGCCTTTCCGAATGCAGGAGTCCTAAAGCGGGAGCCTGGGAGCGATTTACGGACCGCCTCCTGGTCGGGATGTTGCGGATCATCGACGAGGTGCCGCGAGTTGCGTATTCGATTTCGCCGATTTCCGTTTGGCAGGCATATCGTTTTCTGAAATATGGCGACAGACAGTACGTACTTTACCGGGCGACACAAAAGCAAACAGACGATAAAGCGTTGTAGCCGATTCACGTCCCATGCACATTCTCTGCGTTCATAACCAGTTCCAACAGTATGGCGGATCAGACGGCGTGGCTCAAGCAGACGAGCGCCTCCTGGCAGAACACGGCCCTGTGCTCAGCTATACGCGGCATAGTGGCGAGATCGACTCCGCCGGGCGGTGGGAACGCGTGACGTTGGGGGTTGATGCCCTGTACTCGCGACGTACGGTCCGTGAGATTACGGAGTTGGCGCGGCATTTTCGCCCTGACGTGGCGTATGTGCATAACGTATTTCCCCTCATCTCGCCATCGCTGTACCACGTACTCCATCAACTGGGTATCCCCAGTGTTCATATCATTCACGACTTTCGCCTGTGGTGTGCGAATTCGCGCTTCTACATCAACAATCAAATTTGTGAATCCTGCAAGCTTGGAAACTACTGGGGAGCGGTGCGCAAGCGCTGTTTCCGCGACAGTGCCGCCTACAGTGGCTTGTATGCCGCATCACTGTACCTGAACCGGCGGCTGGGGTTGATGGGCAAGATCGGTGGTTATATCTGCCTGACCGAGTTTGCGAGATCCTTGTTGCTGGAGTCGGGAATACCGGAAGACCGAATCTATATTTGCCCGAACCACCTCGATACCTCCGCCTACGCTCCACAGTTCGGTAAAGGTCAATACGTTTTGTACCTCGGCGGTCTGTACCGTGACAAAGGTGTGCTCACGGTCGCCGCGGCTTTCAAACAGCTTCCGCATGTTCCGTTGAAAATTGTGGGGAGCGGAGACGCCGAGGGTGAATTACGCGAGTATATCCACCGCAACGGGCTCTCTAATATCGAGCTCGTAGGCTTCAAAAACGGGCAGGAAAAGAAAGACTACCTTCGAAACAGCCTCTTCACTATCGTCGCGTCACATTGCTACGAGAACTTCCCCATAGTTGTCCTGGAGGCATTCGCAAGCGGCAAGCCCGTGGTGGCCTCCAACATTGGTGCCCTGCCGCACATCATTCGGCACCAACAAACGGGATTGCTAGTCGAAGCGCAGAATGTGGGCGATTTAGCGGCCAGCGTGCGCTGGTTGTATGAGCATCCTGTCGAGATCGCGACGATGGGGAGACAGGCAAGAGCCGTGGCTGAACATCAATACGATCTTCGCTTTCGCTATTCATCCCTTGAGACCATTTTCAAGCAGGTGATCGAGAAGAGCCGCGCAACTCGTCGCCACGATGGGTCTGCGAATCATATTGCAGTTCGCAGCTCGAGCAAGTGCGCTGAGGCATTCGTGAACGAGCAACTTCACACCGATTGAAGCTGGTGTTATCTCCTAAACAGAGAACCGTTCGGGCTACTCCTTCCAGTTCCGCCAATCATGCGTGTGCGGTGCGGCTGGGAAAGGTATTGCTCTATTCGATGCCCGTTGATCAGCTGCTATCGAGTAGCAGCTTCCAGCTGAGGCAAATCGTGACGGTGAATAGCGAAATCTTCGTGTATGCGCACGAGAATGCGGCATTCCAGACAATCTTGAATCAGACCATTAACACGATCGATGGGCGGATTCTTCAGCTGTTGTGTTCACTGTTTTACGCCGGACGAAACTTAGAGAAACTATCCGGCTCTGATTTCATTTATGACCTGGCAGACCACGCGATGAAACATGGTGAACGGCTCTTCTTGCTTGGCGCTGAAGAAGCTTGTAACCGCAAGGCAGTCCAGATTTTGAAGGCACGCTGCTCTGGTTTGCTGATCGAGGGATACGCTCCTGCTTTTTGTTCAAGCATTCACCATCAAGAATGGAACGACGCGATCCTGAAAAGAATCGCGCGTTTTCGCCCCGCGCACCTCGTTGTCTGTTTCGGCCCAGTCAAGCAGGAGATGTGGGTAGCGCAGAATGCCGATTCCCTTTTGAGGCTGGGAGTCCGCTGCGCTTACGGTATGGGCGGGACTCTGGACTTTGTTTCCGGGACCAAGAGGCGCGCGCCCAAGTGGGTTCAAACCGCGGGAGCGGAATGGCTGTTCCGATTGATTAGCGAACCGAGGCGAAGGTTCACGCGAACACTAAAGATGTTCAAGATGCCTTTTTTCGCCCTGAAATTCCACCACCGTGAAGTGAGAGTGCTCGAGGCGCACGAGAGCGCTGTGACCAAGGCGGCGTGATCGGGTGTTTGCGGCATTCTTGCAAGCATACGCGATCAGGCCGACACAGAATCGTATGTTGCAATGTGCCTTATCGACTGCAATATGGGGGGTAGTTGTCGCCCAAAGCACTTTTTTCGCGGGTGCGCAAAGCACAGCACCACTGCCATCAACCGATCCAATTCAGCTGACCGACTTTGGGTTCGCCTGCAATTTTGACAACCCCGGCACCTGCCAGAATGCAAAATGGATCACAACTGTTTCTCAGCCAGGCACCATACGGTTGCATGACAGCGGCACGACATGGCACCGGTTACAGCCGGACCCGAGCATCTATAAATGGACTAATCTTGACCTCTGGCTGGACGCTATAGCTTCCCATCAACCACGCGCCGTTTTGTTCACCTTCAATCGGGTGCCCTGCTGGAATGTTAGACCTAAATGTAATTCTCGAGGCTCGCCTAATCCGCCGCTCGATTTGACCGCTCATGGCAGTCCGTCCTTCAATGCTTTCGTAACCGCACTGACGAAGCATTGTTCACCCGCCGGTCATTGCGTGAAGGATTACATTAAGTATTTTGAACTCTGGAACGAACCCAATGCCCCCCCCTACTGGAGTGGTACGGTTCAACAGTTATACGAGATGGTCAAACCGTCCGTAGGCATCATTCGCGCTAATGTTCCGGGTGTGAGCATCACAACTCCCGCTCCTTTCCTGGCGGTGAATCCATCCTGGATGGATGAATGGCTGGCCCAGGAAAATACGAACGGGCGGCTTTCGGACATTTTTGGATTCCACGCCTACATCGGTCCGGGCTCGATTTGGAAACCAGTAAGCGATCTCCCAGAGCGAAGATTTGCTGCGATCGTCACGCCAATGGTAGCCAAAAAGAATCAAGCTGGCTGGACTACTACGCCTTGGATCAACACGGAAACCGGCTTTCTGGGCTCCGGTCCATTTACGCCCTACGATTGTCCCCTGAATCAAGGCGCTACAGACGACGAATGTGACGCCTTCTTGGCGCGGTGGCTTATTTTGCAATTCGCATACGGGGCCCAAGAAATCGACTGGTATTGGTTCAGCACAATTGGGAGACAGGATGGAACCTACAACGAACTCATCCACTGGCTACTGGGAGCCCGCTTTACCGGGGCTTGCACTCATTCTGACCCTGTATATGAATGCTCGTTGCTGCGAGCAAACGGCCAAAAGGCCCTGATCCTATGGAACACGAGCAACGACAGTACTCATGAGCCGCGGAATGGGAGTGTTTCGCAGGCCTGTTCGGGAGAAACGTGCGCAACCATGCCGCACAAGGTAGGTAGTGAGTTTCAAATCGTTAAGGACCTGAGCGGTAACACAGCTGCAATTCCAGCAAATCACGTCGTCCAGATTGGAGCAAAGCCCGTTCTGATCGAAAGCGGCTCGAGAGCCAATCCTTGACTCTCGTGTTATGAACACCCGACCTCAATACCGGCATCTTACACATAGAATTCCACGCGCCGCTAGGGAGCAAGCGCGCACTTATCCGCGAACCAATATCACCTGCCGCGAACTTTCCAAGAGAATGTATATGAATGTCACACAGCCGTGGCAAGCTGTTCCTACGGCAGATATCAACACTGGGGAGAAATACGTAACCCTCAGTGTGGACGACGGACACCCGTTAGATCTCCGATGCCTCGATCTGCTATTGAAATACGATCTCAAAGCGACCTTCTATATCCCGGGCGCGAACGCCGAGCGGCAGGTGATGAAGGCGTCCCAGATCAGGGAAATCGACCGCCATTGCGAGGTTGGTAGCCATACACTCAACCATGTGCGGTTGACCAGGATCCCAGCTGACAAGGGCTGGCGGGAGATTTGCGACGGCAAAAACTTCATGCAAGACACACTGGGTCATGAAGTCGTGTCTTTCTGTTACCCCGGAGGCAAGTTCAGCCGCCATATTGCCGAACAGGTGAAGGAGGCCGGCTTTCTCGGCGCGCGCACATGCATGTTTAACCTTACCGATTTCCCAGAGAATCCTTTTCTCTGGGGGCTCAGTACGTACGCCAACACGTACCCTGTGTACATCCAGCTTCGGCACGCTTTTCTGGAAGGTAATCTCAAAGGAGCCTACAATCTTCTGACCACATTCAAAGCACGAACCGGCTGGGCCTCTCAGTTTGTTTGCGCTCTGGAGCACGTCTCTCGCAACGGCGGAATTGCCCATCTCTATTTGCACAGCTGGGAAATTGACAAACACGGCGAGTGGGACAGACTCGAGGCGCTGTTCAAGGTGATCAGCCAGTTTGCGCTCAAACGCGTCACCAACGGTGACTTATACCGGTCCCGAATGGAAAAGCGCGGAATTACCTCATCAAGTCAACGCACACCAGCATACCAGCAGCCCATTGGCACGGGCCAAGCACAGCGATCAGGTTCCGCTGTCTGCGATGCCAGGAAGTGGCTGCCTATTTCTTCAAAAGGATTCATACCATGTCGGAAGCGTCCACACTGCAGCAGAGTCTGCTCTCAATATCACCCGGTCTCGACACGCACATGCGAGGTGCCGGTCGCGACATTCCCACCATCCCCGATTTGTTAGTTGCCCAGGGCAAATTACGGCCGCACGAAATGGCGGTGCGATGCGGTTCGCAGCAAATGACATTTGCTGAGCTGGACCAATGCTCAAATTACCTCGCGTTGCGCTTGCGTTTGCTGGGTATCGGACCTGATCTCTTGGCCGGCATTTTCCTGAGGCCTTCGACCGTTATGGTGGCGGCGGCACTGGCTATCCTGAAAGCCGGAGGGGCATACGTACCCTTGGATCCAGGATATCCTCGGGACCGTATCGCTTACATGCTCGAGGATGCAGAGGTACCGGTGGTGATCACGGATCTGTGCACGGCCCAGAGCTTGCCTTCCGGCCCTTGGCGGTCCGTTGTCGTTCAACGTGACTTTCCCTCAGCCGGAAATTTCCAATCGGAAGTTCCACCCCAGATTGCCACTGCAGACGATCTCGCCTACGTGATTTACACATCCGGTTCGACGGGCAAGCCGAAGGGCGTCGAGGTAACGCATCGCAACCTGTTGAACCTTGTCAATTGGCATAATCGCGCCTTTGAAATCACGCCGGCGGATCGGGCGACACAGATGGCCAGCATCGGTTTTGACGCGGCCGTGTGGGAACTCTGGCCGTATCTCTCGGCGGGCGCAAGTGTTCACCTGGCCGATGAAGAAGTTCGCATTTCGCCTGAAGCGCTCCGCGATTGGCTGGTGTCCCATTGCATCACCGTTACGTTTGTCCCGACCGCGCTCGCGGAACAATTAATTGCGTTACCCTGGCCCAAACGTACGCCCCTGCGCCTCATGCTTACCGGTGCGGATGTCCTGCACCGTTATCCTCCTGCAGCCCTCCCATTCGCGTTGATCAATAATTATGGCCCTACCGAGTGCACAGTGGTCTCGACGTCGTCCAGAGTGCCTCCAGAGAATGGCAGCACGAAAACTCTGCCGCCTATTGGCTACGCCATCGATGGATGCAGAGTTTATATCCTGGACGAAAATATGCGTCGCGTTGCGCCCGGTGAAGCCGGCGAAATCCATATCGGCGGCGCCGGAGTAGCACGGGGATATCGCCGCCACCCTGAGCTCACCGCCGCCCGTTTCGTGCCGGACCCATTCAGCGGCGATCCGCAAGCGCGCCTCTATCGCACCGGGGATCAGGGTCGCTACCTGCCCGATGGTCAGATCGCATTCCTGGGGCGAATCGATCAGCTGATCAAGATCCGCGGATTCCGGATCGAGCCCAATGAGATCATTGCCGCCTTGAACACACATCCTACGGTACGGGAGAGTGCCGTTGTAGCCCGAGACCATGGGGGCAACAAGTCGTTAGTCGCCTATGTGGTGCCATTGGCCGGGGAGAATATTACAGCCACATCGTTGAATTCACACTTACGCGCTCTGCTGCCTGAATACATGTGTCCATCTATATTCGTCAGGACACATTCTCTTCCGCTTACTCCGAATGGGAAAACCGACACCACGGCACTCCCCGCTCCCGATGAGAACAATACGATTCGCGACCGTTCGTACGTCGCCCCGGAAACCGATGTCGAAAAGCGCGTCTCGAGTATTCTGGCCAACGTTCTAGGTGTTCCGAGTATTGGCCGCAACGACAACTTTTTCCTTCTGGGTGGCCATTCGCTTCTCGGAGTACATGTGCTGGCGAAATTGCGCAGCACATTCGGCGTGGAAGTTTCGTTGAAGCAGCTTTTCGAGACCCCAAACGCAGCCCAATTATCCGCTGCGGTCGAACACATCCTGGGCTCCCGCATGGCAAGTGGTACCAGAAAAATGGCGTGATCCGCATGGAATTTGTACGTCGCACCCGTTGTGCTCGTTCGCGGAGGCAAAATTAATGCAGACGGCTGTACCTACAGTGTATCCGGTTCCGACAATGGAGGCTGGACGCGGTTGGTTCTCTTCGGTGCCTCGCATTCGCGAGGCGCGTTTTGAGGACCATGGACAGCTCGTAGACCTCGCCGAGCGCCATTCGCTTAATTTCGAGCCCCTTGCCGCTTGGAAACATCTCTGGACTGAGAACCCTGTTTACAACGCGCTCGAGGGTGAATGGCCGATTGGCTGGGTCCTCCAGAACGAGGCCGGCGACATCGTCGGCTACTTAGGAAACATTCCCCTGAATTACTATTTTCGCGGCGAGCGGCTTCTGGTAGCCACGGGACGTTGCTGGGTCGTAGATCAACACTACAGAAGCTATTCGGTCCTGCTGATGGCGGAGCATTTCAGCCAGAAAGGTGTGGATCTCTTTATCAATGCCACCCTGAAGAAAATCGCAGTAGATGCTTATTCTTCGTTCGGCACTAGAAGAGTGCCGGCCGGTAGGTGGGATCGGGCGGTATTCTGGGTCACGGATCCTCGTGGTTTTGCGGAAAGCGTTCTGGCATCGCGCAACGCTCGACACCCGAGGCTTTTGAGCTTGCCCCTAAGCGCAGCCATCCTGTTGGCCAACAAACGCCGACCGGCGTTCAAGAGCCATAGCAAATTCCAGTTAGACATTGCTGAGGGCTTTAATGATGACTTTGACGTGTTCTGGCAAGAATTGAAACTGCGCTATCCGGATCGCCTTCTCGCCGAGCATAGCAAAATAGCGCTGCAGTGGCACTTCAAGCATGTGCTCGCGGAAAAGCGCGCCTGGATCGTAACCGCGAAAGACGGCAGTCGAATTGTGGCTTATGCCGTTTTCATGCGATTTGACAACGAGCGGATCGGTCTGAAGCGCGTACGGTTGACGGATTTCCAGGAACTCGAAACCGGCGCTCTGCCGGCGATGATGTCTTGGGCTCTGGGATGTTGCAGACGCGAAGGAATCCACGTCCTGGAGAATATCGGCGTGCAGAACTACAGCGCTATCAGCCTGGAAGATCATGCCCCTTTTGCTCGTCAACTTCCCAATTGGATGTTTCAGTACAAAGCCGACAAAAAGGGATTGTCGGAAGCCCTACTGGATCCGGCTGCATGGAATCCATCATCTTTCGACGGCGATGGGAGCCTGTATTGACGGGTAGCCAGACTCGCAAGCGCCAAATGCAACCAGCGCACAAACAACATTCGCGTCAAATTCGCGGGGTCCGCACATGACCGTTGCCAATTACACCGGACTGAATACTGATCCCAGTCTCAGCCTCTACCATTTGTACGATCCGGACATTCTGGCCTATCCTTACCCGCTTTATCACCGGTTGCAAGATGAGGATCCTGTTCATTGGGATCCATTCCTGAATGCGTGGGTCGTCACCAAGTATTCGGACGTATTGTTCGTGCTGCAAAACTTCTCGGCTAAATGCGCACCGTGCCCGGAACGGCTGATCCAAATGGGCGCAGATTCCATCAAGCCTATTGCTGATGTCATGGTCCTGCAGATGCTCTTCATGGATCCCCCGGACCATACGCGTCTGCGCGGGGTCTGCGCGGGCATGTTCAAACCGCGCCTGCTGGAACGCCTTCGCGAGCACATTCAGGACATTGTGAATGACCTGCTCCGGCCCCGGTTAGCAGCCGGCAGCATGGATATCCTCGGTGATTTCGCCAACCGCTTGCCCGCAATCGTGACCGCAGAACTAATGGGGGTCCCACCCGAAGACCATGAACAGCTCAAGTTGTGGTCTGCCGACTTCGCCGAAATCCTGGGTAACTTTCAGCACAACCCTGATCGCGACGCGAAGATGCTGAAAAGCCTGCAGGAAATGATTGCCTATTTCCGCAACGCTCTGGAAGAGCACCGGGCACGTCCGAGGCAGGACGTGATCACCGCACTCCTGAACGCTGGCATTTACGGAGTGCACCTCGACGATGCAGTCATTATCGCCAACTGCATTCTGGTCATGGTGGGCGGCCAGGAAACCACGCCCAACCTGATCGGTAACGGTATGCTCTCCCTGCTCAAAAACCCGGGAGAACTCGAAAAACTACGAAGCGAGCCGCCGCTGATCCCTACCGCAATGGAGGAACTACTCCGATACGAAGCGCCCAGTCAGCACACAACCCGCCTGGCGCCCCATGATGTAGAACTTCGGGGTAGGCGAATCGGGAAGGAACAATCAGTGATTGCGGTTATGGGGTCGGCCAACCGCGACCCTGAGCAATTTTCGCAACCTGACCGCCTCGACATCACTCGCAGCGGCAACAAGCACTTGGCCTTCGGGGGCGGACCTCACTTTTGCTTCGGGGCACCATTGGCCCGCCTGGAGGCTCATATTGCTTTTGAAACATTGCTGCGCTGTGCTCCGGAGATGGCATTGGCTCCGATACCGCTGCAATGGCGGCCAAACTTGGGTCTGCGCGGCCTGACCGCACTGCCTGTCAGTTTTGCGGCAACTGCCCCTAACCACTCGCTTGGACCCGGAATCGAAAACAGTGCAAATGCAGCGAAATGGTCGGGGATACAATCGATCGCCTGATTGCCCGGGCGTTACAGCGATCCGAAGCTGGCAACTGCAAAGCTAATCCCTACATCCCGACCAGCAATTCCCGTTAGGAGGACACGACCCCATGCGGCCCAACCAGAGCAACACGCCTATGCCCCTCAACTTGCGACAACCCATACAACAAGAAAGAATGCCGTGGAATCGGCGCATACGTTACCGGATCACGGAGACGCGGATACGGGAGCCCATCGTTTGGCTTCGTCATCACGGCTTCAGGCCGGAGGACGTGTTTCTGGCTTGCTACCCGAAATCAGGCAGCACATGGTTTCGCTTCATGCTTTACGAGATCCTGACGGGTGACCCTGCCGAGTTCGGCAACGTCAATGCCGGTTCTCGTATTGTTGGGGAACACTTTTACGCCCCTGGCATCCTGCCGGGCGGGGGCAGGTTCATCGGCACGCATGAGACTTATCGTGGCGCCTATCACAAAGTCATATACCTTGTGCGCGATGTTCGCGACGTTGCTATTTCGCATTTTCGACGCGAGTGGCACATGGGAGTGGGCTCAAGGACGTTCGACGACTACCTCTTTCGCCTCATGACCGGCCGCAAGCGGCACGGGTCGTGGCCCGGGCATGTGCTCTCGTACCTCGACTCCGATCTGGCAAAAACAGATCAATTCATGCTAGTGCGTTATGAAGATCTACGCCACAACACGGAAGAGGTGCTGACCCAAGTGCTGCATTTCCTCGCGGTTCCCGTTGACGGTGGGGTAATACGTGGCGCCATTCAGAACAATTCACTGCAAGCCATGCGGACGAAGGAGGATCGCCTTCACGCCTCGGGCATCCGGGTTGTAAAGCATCCGTTCAAGAGTTCGCGAGAAGAAGGCCGCTTCGTGTACAAAGGCGAGACCGGCGGCTGGCGCGGCAAGCTGCCCCCCGAACAGCTCGATCTCATCGATCGGTATGCAGGCTACGTTCTTGCGAGATTGGGGTACTTGACGGTGCAACGCGAATTGCAGTCTGCGTGATTTGTCGCGCTTCTAAAAAATACAACCTTCGCCCCAGTTTGCCGCGTGTTAGGGCCTCAAATCTGTCCTGGATCCACGATGAAAAACCTCCGGGCGGTACTTCTGCTGCTCTGCGCTTCAGCCAGTCTCCCCGCGCAGGTCACGGTGGCGCCGAGTTTCTTTGGGATGCACGCTCACTCCACGAATGAGTGGCCTGCCGCCTCTTTCTCCAGCCTGCGGCTATGGGATACACACACGAATTGGTTCCAACTGTGCTCGTCCATTTCTACCTGCGATTTCAGCATGTTGGATAGCTGGCTGGCGACAGCAAATTCGAACGGGATCGCGGATGTCGTTTATACGTTTGGGCATACGCCAGCCTGGGCATCTTCCAACCCGAATGACACCACTTGCGCAATTGCTCCCGGTTCCTGTTATCCCCCGGATGATGTTAACCCGGACGGTAGCGGCACGGACCAGGCGTTTAAGAGTTTCGTAACAGCAATTACGAGTCACGTCGGCAGCAGGATTCAATATTGAATATTGGGAGATATGGAATGAACCCGACGGCCCGGGGTTCTCGGGGGGTACTGACGCTCAACTAGTGCGAATGGCGCAGGATGCCAGGAACATTATTCTTAGTGTCAATCCGAATGCACGCATCCTAACCCCATCTCCATTCGCCCCGACCGCGGCGGCCACCTGGTTGGACGGTTATCTCAGCGCTGGCGGCGGGGCGTCTGCCGATATTATTGCCATTCACCCTACCTTGGACATCAGGACACGCCCGAAGTTTTTCCTGTGGCGGAGGATGTCGTGAGTTTGCTGAACAGCGTCCGAGCCGTCATGGCGGCGCACGGTCCGAACAAACCGCTGTGGTGCACCGAAGGCAGCTGGGGGATTTCCAGCAGCAACGGGTTTACGGACCTCGATCTGCGCAGTTCCTTTCTCGCGCGCTCTCCTGTTCGTTTGCCCCTTCCGCGCCCGTGCCCGACAGCAACGTACTCAGCTCGACCCTCACGGTTTCAACTACTTCGACAGCATTGCTTCGAAATGGGCCCGAATCTTATGCTGCGCTGCTCCCCATGGCGGGCCTGTGAGCTGGCGCGACCAGCAGGAGATGTAATCGCAAGTCGACGATCGTGTTCCTTGCGAGCCATATTTTCCTGTGTGTCATAGTGTTTCTGTTCACGTCCTGCGGCGGGAACGAGGGGGCAGGCAGAAACGGAGTGACCGCGGCTGCCGGGACCTACGAGATCATCATCGACGCAACTTCAAGCTCCGGCACTCCGGGGCATGCCACCACCATCACGCTCACTGTCCAATGAGAAACGATTGTGGACCTGACCGAATTTGTTGTGCCGAGATCAAGCGCCTGCACGAACTAACGGCGGCTGATCAAACTCTGATTGCCATCGCTATCTTTACCTCCAAGGGAATGGTGTTCCCATGTGGCCCTCTTCAAGCAAAATGCAGCAACAAAGGAAAGCCAGCTCGACAAAACAGTTCATCCGCTGCGTCAGCGCCAATGTGATGTCGGCGATTATTGTTGCCGTGCTCCTCATCGCCTGCAGCTGCGTTGTGCAGGGTCAGGCTTCTGTGACTGGACAGTTCTCAGCACAGCAAAGCTGGCCTTACAAGGGAGTTCATTTGCATTTCCTGCCGAAGACGGGGCAGGTACTGTTTTCCGCGTCGTTTTCACTGGGAGACATTCCCCAGTTCTGGAACCCTGCGACTGCTGCGATTACTCCTGCGACACCCGCCAGCTTCAACATCTTTTGCGGTGGTCACTCCTTTCTCCCCAACGGCACTATTCTCTGGGCTGGTGGCCTTGGCGGCTGCGGCTCTGGGTGTGGCGTACGGAACGCGGCTATCTTCGACCCGGTTGCTAATGCCTGGACGGAGCTATCGAACATGAATGCGGGCCGCTGGTATCCGACCAACGTTACTTTGGCGAACGGTGACGTCCTGGTCATCTCCGGCCAGATTGATTCGACAACAGGCAATGATCCGCTGCCAGAGATATGGCAGCAGGCGACCGGAGCATGGCGGGATTTGACCACTGCTGAAGTGGTTTTACCCGTGTATCCACGCATGATGCTTGCGCCTAATGGCCGCGTATTTCTCGCCGGTCCATATGCGCAGACGAAATATCTGAACACCGCAGGCACCGGCTCATGGGCGTTCGTAGCACAAACGAATTTCGGCAGCAGTCGCGATTACGGCCCGGCTGTGATGTACGACGTGGGCAAAGTTCTCATCGCCGGCGGACACAATCCGCCGACCAAGACCGCTGAGGTTATTGACCTCAATCAGTCAAGCCCGCATTGGCAGTACACCGGGTCGATGAATTACCCACGCCGGCAGCACAACGCAACTATTCTGGCCGACGGCAAGGTCCTGGTAACTGGCGGGAGCAGCGGAACTGGTTTCGACAACAGTTCCCTTCCGGTTTTACCGGCGGAAATTTGGGACCCGGCGATGGGCAGGTGGACAGTTGTAGCCAGTCTCACCGTGTATCGCGGCTACCATTCCACTGCCGTCTTGTTGCCGGACGCCAGGGTGCTCTCTGCCGGCGGTGAGGTGTCAGCTACCACTGCGGAGGTCTACTCACCTCCGTACTTGTTCCAAGGCACCCGGCCGACGATCGCCGCAGCACCGAGCACAGTAACGTACGGACAGAAGTTTTTCATTGCAACGCCCGACGCCCCTGCAATCACGCAGGTCAGTTGGATCGGACTCAGTTCCGTCACTCACTCCTTCAACATGCAACAGCGCTTTATGCGTCTGACCTTCACGCCCGGAACGAGCGCTACGGGCGCTGCTGGACTCAATGTTACTGCTCCGGCTAACGCGAACATCGCTCCTCCCGGTTATTACATGGTGTTCATATTGAACAATGGCAGGCCCTCGGTAGCCGCGATCGTGCACATCGGCTAATCGCCGCAAGTCCATAGAGGTACAGGAGCTCACAATGAATATGCCTGTCACGATACTCATCCCGTTCTGTTCAATCGCCGTGTGGATCGCGCAGCCGCTCTATGCGCAGACCGTCACATACTCGCTTAGCGACCTGGGTTCCCTATCCGAAGGGAGCAGCATCGTTCGCAGCGTTAACTTCAACGCGCAAGGAGCAGGCGTCTCCGGCGTTCCACAAGATGAAAACCAGGCGGTTTTGTGGACGAATGGGAGGATCCAGAGTCTCGGATTCCTCCCAGGTGGTGATTACAGCGCTGCGTTTTCCGTCAACCATGCCGGGCAGGTAGTTGGACAAGCCAACACCGCCACGAGTGTGCACGCTTTCCTCTGGAATGGGAACATGAAAGACCTCGGCACCCTCCCCGGCGACAGCAGCAGTGTGGCTTACGCCATCAACGACCCCGGTCAAGTAGCCGGGTATTCCGGGGGCACGGGCGGACATCACGCAGTTCTTTGGATCCAGACTGCGGGCATCCGCAATCTCGGTACCCTGCCTGGAGGTGGTTTCAGCGAGGCGTACGGCATCAACAACGCCGGTCAGGTTGTGGGTATCTCGGACTCCCCTTCGGGCAGGCGCGCATTCTTGTGGTCGGCGGCATCCGGCATGCAGAATTTGGGCGCTCTTGCCGGCGATTCCGAGAGTCGCGCACTTAAAATCAGCAACTCCGGTCAGGTTGTGGGTTCTTCCTCAAACGCTGCAAGCACGCACGCGTTTCTCTGGGCGAATGGCACGATGCAATTCCTGGGCACGCTCCCCAGCGGCAATTTCAGCGAGGCCCTGGATGTCAGCAATTCGGGACAAGTGGTCGGAGTTGCTACTACAAACCTCGGCCCGCGCGCCTTTGTGTGGTCGAGCACGACAGGAATGCAGGACCTGAACACGCTGATTCCGCCGAACCAAGTGGTCCTAATACGAGGGATGGGCGTTAACGATCGCGGACAGATCGTCGCCATCGGCCTGGTTGGAGCGGATCTGGCCCACGTGGCGGACCCTGACGAGCCGCCTCATGCCGGACCGACACACGCTTTTCTGCTGACCCCAACACATTAAGCATTGATTGGCATATGAAGCACATCCAGCAACACGTACATAAATGCATCCTACAAACGCATCGCGGAACTCTCTTTAAGAACCAAAACCAGGAGTGTGGAAGTCATGATCGAGAAAGTTGTAAGGCTAGCCGCGCTGATTGTATTTTTTTTGGCAGGCGCATATTTCTCGGCCCAGAATTCTTCTGAGCCAATCGTCATCTACGAGGTCGAGCACGATGATCTTCCGTCGTTATCACACATCCCGCCGCTCCGCGACGCTGGCCCTCCGTTTCCCATTCGCGAACATCACGGTGGGCCCCCAAGATCGAATGGGCGGGATACTGTAGTGCAGACAAGCGCCACGGCGGCAGTAAGTACGACCTCGGGAGCTAACTTTGAGGGGATCGCTGACAACGGCGTCTGGTCTGTGCCTGACCCAAACGCCGCCGTCGGCACGACGCAAATCGTCGAATGGGTTAACGCCAGGTTTGCCGTCTATTCAAAAACGGGTACGCTGCTATACGGTCCAGCCGCGGGGAACAGCGTGTTTAAGGGCTTCAGCGGTCCATGCGCAACGACCAACCCGGGGGACGGTACGATTGAGTACGACAAACCGGCCAATCGCTGGATTATTAGTCGTCATGCTGCCGCTTCTTCCAGCGGCCCGTGGTATCAATGCGTCGCGGTATCTAAAACCTCGGACGCAACCGGCGGGTACTACCGTTACTCCTTTCAACTGCCGAACGAATTTCCTGATTACCCCAAGCTGGGTGTGTGGCCTGACGCATATTACTTATCTAATAATGAACAGGATCCGAACACGGGCGCGTTCCTATACGCCTATGCATGTGCTCTCCAGAGGGGCAATATGTTGAGCGGGTTAGCGGCGATCGCGGTCTGCTTTCAGTTTCCGTCGCAGTACCTCAACCCGTTGCCGTCCGACTTAGACGGCAGCATCGCTCCTCCCAGCGGCTCGCCCAATTACTTCATGAACTTTGGATCCAATTCGCTCGGCGTCTGGAAGTTCCATGTCGACTTCGCTACGCCCTCGAATTCGACCCTTACCGGGCCCGCCAACATCTCTGTAGCGGGATTTTCGGAGGCTTGTGCGGGAGGAGTCTGCATCCCGCAATCCACCACGCAACAGAAACTTGATTCGCTTGGCGACCGGCTGATGTACCGCTTGGCTTACCGCCATTTCAGTGACGGGCATGAATCCATTGTGGTCACCCACTCCGTGGGGTCTCCCTCTGCTATTCGCTGGTACGAGATTCGCAGTCCTGGTTCCGCTCCGTTTGTGTATCAGCAAGGTACATTTCGTCCAGACTCGAATTATCGCTGGATGGGCAGCATAGCAATGGACAAGCTGGGCGATATCGCCGTGGGCTACAGCGTCTCCAGTTCCTCGATGCATCCGGCCATTTGCAATACCGGACGGGTACCTTCCGACACGTTGGGAACGATGGAGGCCGAAAAGACAATTATCCAGGGCAATGGTTCACAGACAAACAGCAATCGCTGGGGCGACTATACGAGCATGTTTGTTGATCCCACAGACGACTGCACCTTCTGGTACACAAATGAGTACCTAGTCAGCAACGGAACCAACAACTGGCACACACGGATTGCTTCTTTTAAGTTCGCGTCGTGCCAATAATGCCGGCATGCCCTCCTCTCTCATGTTTTGCGGCATTCTGAAGACACTGGTTGTTTGCTGCCAATCCAAAGCTAAGCCAGATTCAAACGCGCGAGTTCTGCTGGCCTCAGTAATCATTGGCCATTCGACCCGCGCACCAGCCAAAAAGGTAAATTGAGAATGGAAATCGGTTTCGAAACCATTGGAAACGCAACCCTCATCTGCCATGATCAAGTTCCCGTGTTAATTACCGACCCGTGGATCGCAGGAAGCGCTTACTTCGGCAGTTGGATTTTCTCCCATGAAATCCCGGAGGAGCAACTGCAATCGATCGCGAAGGCGCAGTATGCCTGGATTTCTCACGGGCACCCTGACCACCTAAGCCGTGACTCTCTCCCAATGCTGCGCGACAAAACCATTCTGCTCCCGAACCACGTAGGTGGACGGATTGCTGCCGACCTCAAGCAAGAAGGCTACAGAGTCCAGGTAATGCAGGATCGAACTTGGTACAAACTTTCGGACCGCATCCGCGTACTTTGTATTGCCGACTATTATCAGGACGGCATTCTGCTGATCGATGTCAATGGCCGGCTGCTGGCCGATTTAAATGACACCAGCGACCGCGGCTGGGGCCCGTTCGTACGCAATACTATCACCCAGTACAAGACATCATTTCTTCTGCACTTGTCGGGGTTCGGTGATGCCGACATGATCAACTGCTTCGACGAGCAGGGGCAACGAATACCTCCGCCGGCGGCGAAGAAACTCCCTGTGGGCAAGCAGATCGCGTTTCAGCTCGCAATGTTCCCTACACGCTACTTCATCCCGTTCAGCTCAATGCACCGCTATCAGCGGGAGGACAGCGTCTGGGCCGAGGAGTATACGACGAAACTTTCCGATTATCCCTTCGGTTTTGACTCAAAAACCTCCGAGCTGCTGCCGGCCTTCATCCGTTACGATTGCGCGAATGACACTTACGTTTCGCTCGCACCACCGGAGCGGTCCCGCAGTATCCGTTCACCGGCCGAGTTTGGCGATGATTGGGAAGAGCAGCTTGATGCTGTGGACGTACAGAAGATTACGCGCTACTTCCGGGCAATCGAACATCTCAGCGGCCACTTTGATTTTTTGAACTTTCGCGTGGGTAAAAAAGACCACATCGTAGAACTCTCTAGCCGCAAGTTCCACCGGGCAATCACGTTTGAGGTGCCGCGACATTCGCTCATGACCGCGATTCATTGGGAGATTTTCGATGACCTGCTGATCGGAAACTTCATGAAAACCACGCTGCACGGCAGTTTCAGCAAAACGGGGTTGTACCCGGACTTCACCCCTTACGTGGCGAAATACGCGGACAATGGTCGTGCCAAGAGCAAAGAGGAACTCGAAGCGTACTTCACCAACTACCGGCAGCGCGCCCCTTTTGAGTTCCTACGCGCCCGCATTGAGTCGCTGGCTAAGGAACTGATCCGGGGCTCGTTTGATCCGGATTCCAGCGTATATCACTTTGCGCGGCGCACCTACGTGGCAGCCCTGAAACTAAAGAGCAAAAAAAATCGCGCTGTCATCAGGACAGCGCGACAAAGAGTTCCGTTGCAATTTGCTACGGAAGAATGAACGAGATCTGCTTCTTGAACTGAGATCCGGCCGTATTATTCGAACATGATTGGGAATAACCCAATTGTCGTCGCTTCAAGGGCCGATATTGATGTAGTCGTGCCCGTGAGGTCCTTGTAGTCAACGTATTGAGTCGGTGGAGTGTAAGTACTTTTGCCGGCCGTATTCCAAACAATCAGTGCAGTCTTACCGTTACGCTCCTTGAGCGGGCAGCTCCACACCGTGTTGTTATTCGTGCATGAGGCTGTGAACGTCGCGCCTACCAACCACTGCATCATCCCGTGATAGTACGTGTCATAGCCACCGCTCTCGAGGCTGTCCCAGTCATACCAGTTCACCTGGAAGGCACCACCCGCGCCTCCCTGATACGCTAGTTGTAAGATGTACCATCTCACGACCTCGCTTTGGCACTGGGCGCTGCTGTAGCTCGTAGAGCAGGTATACCTGTTGCTGTAGAAAGCCGACTCCGTATTCATCCATGGTTTGGTGGTCCATCCATTGTTGTTCTTGGTGGCGACCATGGACCGAACCATGTTCATTCGGGTCTCGGGCGCGGTGTCCTGGAGATAGACGTGGAAACCATAATAGTCGGAGAGCCTACCGTTGCTGTTCTCCTGCTGCATCCAGCTGGTCATCCAGCTGGTATTGCCGCCGGACACGGGAGGAGTCGAGACGATCGCGCCAGGAACGTTGTTACGGATGATCGGGATCACAGGCTTAAAGAGATTGTACAACTGCGCTACCTTGCCACTCCAGTAGTATGGGCTGTTGGCTTCGTTCCACAGCTCCCAATATTTGATGTAGTCCTTGACACAGTGGCCGGCCGGAGAACAGTGGCTCACCAACGCTTTCACGAAAGCGTTGAAACTGGGGCTGCCGGTCGATGTCAGGTCTGTGGGTGGACTTGGGGACCAACTCGAGCCGCTACCAAAGCCGTTGTTAGTGCAGGCAACGGTAGCTTCCCAGCAAGGGACATGGCCGAAGGTGTACATAGCCGCCCGCGGCTGGTGTGCAGCAATCAAGTCAAGCCATTTATCTAAATCGCTCCAGTTATATTTCCCTTTGGAAGGGTTCAGCAGGCCCCAGTTGGTTCCCGTGTCCCACAAGCGCACCGTCCCGGGCTGAGAGATCGTCGGAATCCACGAGCCATTTAAACCGCAGGTGGGGCTGTTCCTCATGCACTCAAAGCCAAAATTCGCAGCCTCGATCGGTTTACTGCCCATTGGCAAAGCCGTGCTTTGTGCGTACGACTGCAGAGTAATTGCAAATATGCCGGCAACCCACAGTAATGCTACGGTTCCAAAACTCTTTTTCATTAAAAGCTCCATTTCCTTTTTCACCACTGCCAGGGAGCGGGGGTGTGCCTTCACCATAAGGTCATGGGGACCAGGAGAGAAGATCACTGAGGTTTTAGACCTTGGTCAGAGGGTTTAGATCTACTCAGTATCCGGGCGGGACAGTAACAGGTTACCGCCCATTCCTGCTGTGGACGGTGATTGAAAAAGGCGGGAGCCAAAACCCGATACGATTGCTGCTTTGCGCGAAGCCAATCCCAGCGCTAGCAAGGCGCTCGCCTTATGCAATGTCGTAGGGTGGATGGCTGCCCGCGAAGCGCAGGCCACCATTGACACGCACGCTGGCCAGGAAATCGGTTGGCGGCAAACCTTGATTCGACAGCTCCGGGATTTTCCCTGCGCCGCAATCAGGAATCTATGCACTTGCTCGGGAGAGTTCCGTCGCACCCGGGGCGCTATCGTTACGGACATGAGTCTGAGCCGAGTTAGGTATTCGCCAGCCGCCGACGAGCAGCAACGTCGGCTCGATTCCTACTTTCAGGCTATTGCCCGCGAATGGGACAGTATCTATTCGAAGAAAGATATCTACTCAGTGATCCATCAACAGCGCGAGGCGATAATCCTGGCTATGGTGGACAAGTTATCCCTGCCACCGGACAGCCTAGTGCTTGATGCTGGATGTGGCGCTGGTAGGGTCAGCGTCGCACTAGCACGTCGGGGCTATAGGGTCCACGCTGTCGATACTGTTGACCAGATGCTGGAATTCACCCGAGCACGCGCGCTCGAGTGTGGTGTCGCTGAGCGTGTGACAGTCTACCCGGCCGACATTAATCACCTGGGATGCCCCAGCAGTCACTTCCGCCTTGTATTGGCGATCGGTGTATTGCCATGGCTCAGGTCCTTGCAACGCCCAATCGATGAGATCGCCCGAACAACTAGAGCTAACGGATATCTGATCACCAATATTGACAATCGGTGGCGACTTAACGAGTTCCTGGATCCCAGGCTTAATCCGCTGCACGCATCTATAAGAACAAAGCTACGGACTTTACGCCGCAATCAGCGGGGACCAGGGACTCAGAGATGCTCGATCAGAGAGTTTGACGCGATTCTTAACACTGCGGGATACCTGAAGGTTGACGGAATGACGCTGGGTTTTGGGCCTTTTTCGCTGTTTCGACGCGAACTGCTGTCCGGCTCTTTCGGCATCAGAGTACACAACGCTTTACAGCGTTTGGCCGACCGGAACACGCCTCTGCTGCGCTCGACCGGCTCGCAATACATCGTACTCGCACAAAAAAAGAACTGAAGTAAAACAAATGTCACCCGCTTTTCAACTGCGAACGGCTGCTTGGTATGGCGATCGCCTGCTCGACTTGCCGGTCCCGGACGAATGGGAAGTGGATGTTTTCTGGCCGCAAACTCCACCTCTGCTCAGCGACGATCAGATCACCGCGTGCCTTGAGTGTCCCACCAACCAAGCGCCCCTGCGGCGGCTTTGTGCCGGACGAATGCGTCCGGTCATCATCGTTGATGACCTAAACAGGCCAACCCCCGTCTCTCGAATCATGCCGTTCGTCCTATCACAATTGCGAGATGCGGGAGTCTCATTGAGGAACGTGACCATTGTAGTGGCGTCCGGGATGCACGCTTCAATTACCGCAGACGGTATCTTCAAGAAGGTTGGCGCTGAGGCGGCGGCCGAGTGTCGCGTAATTCCTCATGATCATCGCAATGGTCTTGTCACGATCGGAACCACCAGTTTCGGCACCCCAGTGACCGTTAACAAGGAGGTTGTGGCTGGGGATTTTGTATTCGGAATAGGAGGTGTTTACCCCAACCACACGGCGGGATTCGGTGGAGGCTCCAAACTCGTGTTAGGAGTACTGGGAGGGCAATCTATCACCCGGTTGCACTCTCGCCATGCCAGCATTGGATGGGGTGATACGCGAGCGAGCAACTTCCGCAGGGACCTGGATGAGATTGCGCGACTGCTTCACGTCACGACAATGATCTCTCTCCTTATTAATGCAGACCGAGAAGTTGTTTGCATGTACTCCGGCGACTATTTGTCTTACCATCCGGACGCCGTGGCATCGTGGCGAAAGATGTACACAGCTCCCGCTCCCGACGTGGCAGATGTGATTCTGAGCAATGCGTATCCGAATGATGCAAGCTTGACTTTCGCGCAGATGAAGGGGATGACCCCCCTGCAGCGCTCCGCTCTTCCCGGTGTCTCTCGAATAGCTATAGCATCGTGCAGCGAGGGTGTGGGCAAGCACCACCTTTTCCCCTTGACAGCACCCCATGATTTCCGCGCCTTACGGCGGAAAGCGGAACGATTCGCGCGCATGAGCCTTGATCAGATGATCAGAACCGTTGCGCGTCGTTCACGGCGAGTGCTGCGGAGGGTTGTGAGCCAGAGAAGGACGTCGCCGAACCCAATTTGGTTGTACTGCCCGGACAATCGCGCCGCACAATTGCCGGCCACAGTAGCTGGCATCAATGTGGTTTCCTCGTGGCAAGAGGTTATAAAGGCCGTCAGTCACGAGCAACAGCCCAAACGCCGTCTTAGAGTATTTCTCTATCCATGTTCACCCCTGCAGTGCCTCGAACTTCACAGCTGCAGTGTGTCACAGTCTGCTGACGCTGAGTCCACTATGGTGTGTACAGAACCAGCGGCCAATAAGAACTAGAGCCGAACGGGCGTTGTGGATTGCGCCATAATTCTGGATCCTCATCTATTTAGAAATACAGATACCGCCAGCGCAAGCGGTACGTGTGCCACTGATAGAGAGTTACAGTGCGCGGCATCGTGTACCAAGGTCCATATCGGTGCCAATGTGAACATGAGACAAGGAGGTCTTAACGATAATGTCCAACACACATCTGATCCGCCAGGAACTACACACCCATGATTATCTCGACTTAATAGGTGTCGCCCACCTGCCAGCCTGCACCAGTCCATTCGATCCAGGCTATGACCCTGCAACCGTAGAAAGCCACCTCGAGCAAAGTTCGCATTTGATGTCAATTCTCAAGATCTCAATGGCATGTTGGCTGATCGCGAAAGAAACGGCCACGCAACGCAAGCTGGCCGCAGCACGGCGACATGCGGTCCCGACTGTCACGGGGGGCGGGCCGTTTGAGATCGCAGTAGCACAGAAACAGCTACCTGCATATTTGGATCTGTGCGCAGAACTGGGCGTGACACGCATGGAAGCAGGCGAAGGTTTTTCGGTTCTTCACCTCTCGCCCACCCAGGTCGTTAACATGGCTCGCGAAAGAGGCCTCGAAGTCCAGTTTGAGCTTGGGAAAAAGCACGGGGGAGCTTTTAGTGAGGACGTCGTCGAAATCTTGATCGACCAGGGGAAGAGATGGCTGGATGCGGGCGCAGTCCAATTGGTAGTGGAGGCGAGGGAGAGCGCTCGCGGGGTCGGATTGTTCAATGAGCAGGGCGACTTCAATCCTGAATTTGCTGATCGGTTCATGAACGCGTTCGGACTTCCCACAGTCATGTTCGAAGCGCCAAATAAGCCCAGCCAATTCGCATTGTTGGACCATTTTGGTCCCCAGGTCCATCTCTGCAATGTCAGGCTTGAGGAGCTTCTGCGCGTCGAAATTTACAGGCGTGGCCTGCACTCCGACGCCTTTGCGAAAGACAATTTGCGGCCCCGCGCTGCTGGTCAGCGATCAGCTTGATGCCAATGCCGCGAGCACGTAGTACAGGAGACAAACGTGAAAACAGTGTGTATCGATTATCTACCCGACAGTGCTGCCAAATACGGTGAACGGGGATTCGCGGTAATTGCGGTGGATGTGATTCGCGCAACCACGACTCTTGTGACTGCGCTTGCACTCGGTCGTCGCTGCTTCGCTGTTGCATCCCTCGACGATGCGTATCTGTTGGCCGAACGCCTGCCCAATCCGTTGCTGATGGGTGAAGTCGCAGGAGAGATGCCAGCGCTTTTCGATATGAACAACAGTCCGGCAAAACTGGCTGGACGCACGGACGTGGACCGCCCTGTGATCGTCCTCTCGAGCTCGGGAACGAAGCTCATCCACAACGCACAGGTCGCCCCAGCCGTGTACATCGCCTGCCTCCGGAACTACGCCGCAGTTGCAAGTTATGTTGCTGCCAATCACGAGAGAGTAGCCGTTATTGGCGCAGGCAGCAGAGAAGAGTTTCGGGAAGAAGACCAGCTGTGTTGCGCCCGGATTGCTGCGCGAATCCTGAGATCCGGTCACACACCGGGAGATGAAGGCACAGCCATGCTTATTCAGCGCTGGCGGAAGCTGCCACTCACAGCCTTCCTCGTTAGTAACAGTGTCGAGTATCTAAAGAATACCAACCAGCTCGACGATCTCCACTTCATTCTCTCGAACATCAACGATGTCAAGTCGGTGTGCACTGTTGACAACCACGAGATTGTTGCAGTCAGCGACGAACTCCTTAGCGTTAGGTAATGCGAATGCACATCAAGGACACCTCAACACCGGTCCTAATACTAATGTCGAAGGACCATGGGCCGTTAGGCATTGCCCGAAGCCTTGGACGAATGGGAGTACCTGTATATTGCATTGATCCACATGTGTTTGTTCCTTGTGCGTTTTCTAGACACTGTCGTGGCAACACCACCTGGGACATGGAGAAACATACCACTCGAGAGACTCTTGAGTTTTTACACGACCTAAGCCGCACCCTTCGACGCCGCCCGATACTTATTCCCACCACTGATCAAGCGGCCATCTTCGTTGCGGAGAACGTCACTCAGCTACGAGATGTGTTCCTGCTCCCAGACCAAAGCGCCGCTTTGGTTTACGCTCTGTCAAGCAAGCAAGAAATGTTCTTTCTGGCAAAGAAACATGGCATTCCAACTCCGGAAGCTGTTTTTCCAGAATCAAAACAAGATGTGTTGGAGTTTGTTGAGCGAGCTTTGTTCCCGGTTATGCTCAAAGGAATTGACGGCTTCCGCCTCTGGAAACGAACTGGAAAGAAGATGTTTGTAGCTTCAAGCCGACGCGAGCTCGTGCAGGCCTACGAGGCCGCTGAGGACCCGCAATGTCCAAATCTAATGATTCAGGAATATATTCCAGGTGGGGACGATACAGTCTGGATGTTCAACGGGTATTTTAATGCCGAGTCGGATTGCTTAGCCGGATTCACTGGGAAGAAGCTTCGGCAATGTCCAGTGCATACGGGTTCGACGAGTCTGGGAATTTGCCTTCCAAATGAAGAGGTTGAGAACACCACCAGGCGTTTTATGAAAAGCATCGGATATAGAGGGATCCTTGACATTGGATATCGCTATGATGCTCGTGATGGGCAATATAAGGTTTTAGATATTAACCCACGAATAGGTGCAACCTTTCGCCTTTTTGCTGCCAGTAACGGAATGGACGTCGTGCGTGCCCTTTATCTGGATCTTACAAAACAGCCATTACCATCCGCTACTATCGTGCCCGGCCGCAAGTGGATTGCTGAAGATCTCGACCTGGTATCCACTTATCGTTACCGCAGGGAGGGAAATATAACTGTCAGAGAATGGCTTCACTCACTTCGAGGCATTGACGAAATGGCGTACCTTGCAAAGGACGATCTATTACCGCTATTACCCTTCTCGATAAACCGTATCGTCGAATTAGGAAGGCGCCTGCTAGGGAGGTCTTTGCGTACCCGCAGAAACATAGTTGCAGTTGTATCGCCTCAAGAGGGGAAAAAGAAGTTTTGGAAGACGCAGGTCCGTTGAATACATACAACTCACTTCCCAGCGTCCAGTATCCGCGTCGTTAGTAGTCAATCCCCGTGACAAAGCTTATCTCAATAGGACCGATATCCGCACCGTCCTCGCAGCCGGCCATAACACAGCCTGCTGTAAATGAAGCCAGTTTGCGGCAGCGGAATGTCTCGACAACATCATTCGGAAGCGCGAGCATTGTCTTTGAGAAGCTCGGGGTTCAAGACAATCCGTTCGGATTCACGCCCAACCCGCGCTACCTGTATCTAAGCCGCAGCCATGCGGAGGCGCGAGCGTCACTGATTGTGGGCCTTGAATGCGGGATGGGTTTCCAGGCATTGATCGCGCCGCCGGGAATGGGCAAGACAACCATACTCTTTGATGTCCTGGAGCACTTCAAGCGAATGGCCCATACGGCATTTCTGTTCCAGCTTCAGGGAGATGCACGAGACTTCCTGCGTTATCTGGCGCTGGAACTAGGGAGCGAATTGCACGATTCAGATGTGGTCCAGGTACAGGATGCTATCAATCGACTGTTAATCCAAGAGCGGAGGAGGGGTCGTAGGACGATTGTTGTTATCGACGAGGCCCAAACGCTCAGTACGTCAGTGCTCGAAGCCGTGCGTTTGCTGTCGAACTTCGAAACTCCTTTTGAAAAATTGCTGCAAATCGTGTTGGCAGGGCAGCCGCAACTGGCCAAAAAGCTGGCCGCGCCGGAACTCGCACAGCTTCAGCAACGGATCTTGATCGTTAAGACCCTCCAACCTCTTGATATGGATGAGACGAACAGCTATATCGAACACCGCCTCAAGATTGCCGGGTACCACGGGCAGCCACTGTTCACGCCGGCGGCACTGAAACGTATCTGGGAAGTAAGCCATGGCGTGCCGCGTGAGATCAATACCATTTGCTTCAATGCCTTGCTGTTGCTGACCGCAGTTGGTAGGGAGCGTGTGGATCCGGACATTCTGCAAGAAGTGATCGGGGATCTCCAACCGCTTGAGACTACAGGCGACGTCGCTCGGCCGAACCCAGACGCAGGGAAGCATGTGGCCGAGGCAGCCGACAAAGAGCACGTAAGCACTGCGTCAGCCGGGATGGAGAAGCGCCACGCCGCTGGTTCAAACTCCTACATCCGCTTTTATCACTTTAAGCGAGCCCCGTTCGATGCCTCGCCCGACACTGCATGTCTGTGCTTTACGTCAACTCATTCGGCCGCACTGGCAAATCTGTACTCGGGGCTTTTACGGCAGGAGCGGGTGATGCGGCTTACCGGCGAGCCCGGAACAGGGAAAACCCTGCTGTCCGCTTGCCTAGTGGAGATGCTGAAATCCGCGGGCATCTCCGCCGAGTACCTGCCCGGCCAATATTTGCGTCCGGGTGACATCTTGAAGTCGAATAGTCCGTCGCAATCGCAACGAGACGAGTTACAAACAGCACAGAGACCCGATTTGGATGACCCACCCGACCAAGGTGTCCTATTCATAGACGAAGCGCATGAGCTTTCGCTGAATACCTGGCGTGAAATTCAGCTCCTGGCGACCTTACCAGTGCAGGACGCAAAACTGCAGATTGTAGTTATGGGGACTCCACAGGTGGAGCAAAGCCTTATGCTGGGTGAATTCCGGGAGTTGCGGAGCCGAATCGAAGTTGACTGTCGACTTCAGGCGTTCGATCAGGCGGAAACCGGCAAATATATCACTTCCCGAATTGAGCTGGCCCTCGATGGTCCACAGTCGAGTCCAGTCTTTAGCGATCAGGGCGTCGCGGCCGTTAACTGTTACGCGCAGGGCATTCCGCGCTTGATCAATCTCATTTGTGATCGCGCGCTCATCAGAGGTCACGCTTTGCGGGAGAGGCAAATTTCCGGTGCCATCGTTCATGACGTGGCCAAACAGTGTCCCAACCAGGTGGAACTTCATGAGAGGGTTCCTCGAAGTAATGAGGGAGACGCCAGCGAACCTCTCAAAGCCGCGAGAGTGCTGCTGGAATTCCATGCAGAACTACAAGGCCTGCGGCCTGAAGGCGGACGGAGGCGCTGCAATGGTGGTAACCGCCCTCGGGACTATATTTGCAAGCCCTGGAAGGCTCGTGATTGAACACATGCTGTAAGTGCTCGCAGTAATTCGCTTTTTCAAGAGAGACCCAAACCACCAATTTGGTGGCTTGGGTTTTTTTTTAGCAAAAGCTAAAGAGACAGTACTACCAAGCGCTCCGCGATTTTGCGTCCGGTGTGCGGCGCCAGCATCCACGCGAATGAACTCCGTCAGACCGAAAACCCAATCGCTTTGTTAACCGCCCCGTCCAGTTCGTGTATGTCCTTGATGCAGCGATACCTCTCCCGAAGGCGACTACGGCCGGTCTGTAGTCCCTTCGATTCTTGCTAGACTTCCTGAAATCGCTTGACGCTGAGGCACGCTGAATCGCTGCACCGTGCTCCCGTAATTTCTCGAGCCCTGCAGCTGTAATCCTCGGACCGAATTTCCGGATACTTGTTTTGTGCGATTGAGAGGTCGGTCGCTCAGGCCGCGCGGTCTTTAACATCGGCCGAGGTTGCAGATCTCGCGCAATGTGCACAGCAGAAGAATTGACCTTTGACTTCAACTCCATGCCCGATGACCTTGCATTTGCAATGCTCGCAGACAGGGGCGATGGCCTGGATCGCGCATTCAAAGCTGTCGAACGTATGCCGCGCGCCGGCGGCGATCAGCTCAAAACTCTTGTCATATTCGTTCCCACAAACCTCGCACGTTGCCATAGCCCCTCCTTCAAATTTCCCGCCTCCTGCTGTCCGAAGGCTCATCCACTAGATGTTTGCTGCGCAAGTGCCGTTGTCTGGGAACTCTCTTCGGATCGCTTGATGATTTCATCGAGCGAATCTAGCCGGCATGCCCTGCAGAGTTGAGACGACTGGGCTACAGGACACATCTGACGAACGAAGAGACTAAAGGCACTCTAGCTGTAGTTCGGAAGCGCTCCCAACCGGCATGTCTTCTGACCAGAACATATGCATCGGCTGCCGTACATCTTAATGTTATCTTCGCGAGTCAGTCGTCGTCTGGATCGGTCGAGGGTCTTCGGTCGTTGAGAAACTGCTCCGCACTCACCGGCGCCGGGATCGCCTGAAACTTCAGAGGCGTCTGGTTAAAGTTAAAGCAATCGGAAAGGTCGTCTGCGTAGTTATCTGCATATCCGAGCGAGGGCAGGCCGAAATCTTCTTCGATAAATCTGAGAATGCTGCCAAAATCATGCTGGACGTGAGAAATGTAAGCGGCCTTCGCGTATGGAGACACGATGATCAACGGCACGCGGAATCCATACGCGTATCCGCAACCCCACTGCTCGCAGTTCACTAACACTTGTGGTGGCGCAACGTGATCGTACCAGCCGCCCCAGTCATCCCACGTTATGATGATGGCGGTGTTCGACCAATAAGGGCTGTTGCCGATTGCATTCACGATTGAAGCGACCCAAGACGGCCCGGAACCGTCGTTGCCCTCAGCGTGGTCGGATGCTCTGCCGCCGGGAATTACCCAACTCACAGATGCAAGTTGGTTGTTCGCGATGTCCGTCAGGACCTTAGTCTGCGGGATGATCACATTGCTCCAGGCTCTCCCGGTGCAGACCAGTTTGCGGTGCCGCGTTTCCGGCTGGCAGATGTGCCGGATTGCGTCGGGACCAGTCCATATAGAGCCTGCTGAAGGGGTGTAATAGCGCCAGGAAACGCCGGTAAAATCGAGCAGATCGGTAAGTGTGGGGTGCTCGAAGCAGGGATACTGGCTCGATGATTCCTCGCCGGATGGATCGATTAATGCAACGATCGTTCCGGGCAAGGCAATGCAACCCGCGATGAGTCCTCCGATCGTATTTTCCGCCGCGAAAAGATTGCTTGTGGCCGTTGGTGCAGAGGTGCCCGAGATGATGAATTGGTGTGCCGGAAAGCTGGGCCCCTGATTGGTCTGAAACATACGATCGCCGAACGTGTACCGTTCCGCGAGTTGGAAGTAGGGTCGCACGTCTGAGGGCTTCACATACTTAAATTGCAGATTGGGATCTGGCGGACAATTTGCGGTTGGATAGCATCCGATTAGGTCCGCTCCATCCATTTTGCCGCCGTTGTACATGGAGACGAAGGCGCGGTGGGAATGGCTAAGGTCGTAGTTCTGAGGGTTGGAGCCGGTCGTGCCCAGGTCAATGGGACTGAGCGGAATAACCTGCCCCTTGGAGTTGACTCCCGAACTGACAATATCAGCGCCACGCGCGATCAGCACCGGATCCTGGAAAAGGTTATCAGGCGTGCGATTTTCTTGAAAGATCACCACTACGTGTTGAATGGGCTGAGAATCGGGTGAATGGGGGCTTCCACCACACCCGTTTAATGTCAGGAAGAATCCTGCCGCGCTCACCAACACCACCATCAGTCGAAAACCGCATCGCCTCATTCGAAGGTCTCGATGCTAGGATGCCGTTTGTACTCAGCCCGACTACTCCTCTTTCCACAGTTGTTCATACCGTGAAGTCGGCGTTTTCTGCTACCAGCCAGATCTAGGTCTAAAAGACCCCGCGAATTCCCGCCCCTTACGACAGGCGTTTCAGTTGCCCCGCCGCTGCAACGAAACTTTGCTCCTTCACTCATCAACTCTGCGAGAGCCTTACCCTGTGTGACCAACCGGTGACAAGTGTCGAGCTTGCCTTCGACACGTCCAGACATGTTCCCCGCCTGGGCTTTTGCTCTTCATTAGAGCCAGCGATTTACGAGGTGTTTCCTTAGCATCTCGCTTGGCCTGCGGTTTGCTTTAACTCAATCTGTTTAAGGAGAGTCACATCAACGGCTTCTGTCATCAATTCACCAAGGAGGACCCGCAATGAAGTGGCGCGTCTTAGTACTCCTGATCTACACAGTTCTGGTCTGTCTTTACGGATCCATGAGTTCCAAGGCGCAGGAGAAACTGACTCTGTTGCCTGACGCGCCCAAGCCCAACGCAGCAACTATCGTCGGTACTGTAACGGATGTGAACGACGCCGTTGTTGTCGGCGCCACTGTGGTTCTTCAAGGTACCGTCCTCAAAAACCCCTACATGTCCGTGACGAATGACAACGGTTTCTTTCAATTTAAGGATCTCCAACCAGGAAGTGCTTATCACGTTACCGTCAGCGCCAAGGGATTTGCAAACTGGACCTCCGCCCCGGTCATTCTCAACCCAGGCCAGTACGTAATCCTAAAGGCCAGCAAGCTCTCTATCGCAGAGGCGCGTACCATAGTAAGTGTTGCTGCTAAGCCTGCTTCCCTCGAGGAGATCGCCACCGAGCAGGTTAAAGTCGAGGAGCAACAGCGCATTTTTGGCATCATCCCGAATTTTTACGTCGTCTATGATCACAACGCCGTGCCGCTCACGCCCAAGCTGAAATTCAAACTCGCCACCAAGGTCGCGTTTGATCCGGTTACTATCATCGGAGTAGCCTTAATTGCCGGCATCGACCAAGCAGGAGACACCCCCAACTACGGCCAGGGTGCGGAGGGTTACGCCAAACGTTTGGGCGCTAGTTATGCCGATGGCTTTAGCGATATTATGATCGGCGGCGCCATCCTGCCATCACTTCTGCATCAGGACCCGCGTTACTTCTATCAGGGTACCGGCACAAAGAAGTCTCGCGCTTGGCACGCAATCTCCAGCACATTTATTTGTCGCGGAGACAACGGACGGATGCAGCCAAACTACTCGACAATCGGTGGCGATTTAGCTGCGGCTTCGATCTCGATGGCCTACTATCCGCCGTCGGATCGCGGCGCAGGGAGGGTGTTTGGGAATGCCCTCATTAACACCGGCGAGCGTGGGCTCGCCGACCTCGCACAGGAGTTCCTCTTGCGGGGAATTACGCACAAAGCCAAAAAATCAAATTGACGCGTACGCCGAGAAAAACATAAGTAAGCTCGCCGCTTCTTCGTGAGGCGTCCCTCGGCTATCGCAGAGTGATCCCAAGTTTCGAACAGCAAATCACGAATCGTTGTGCGACGCACCAACGACGGTTCAGCGTTTCAAGAGATTGGGTCAGCGTTCAACAGGTGCGTACTCGCTTACCTGCTGGAGAAAGTTGGTTAGGGGGTCTCGGCGAACAGCCGAAAAGACAAAGGCATAATCAGATTTTATGCATCTATTCACTGCACAGGACCACCGTTTGATAGCACCAGCAGGGTTTGCTTCGGAAAGCGATCACCGATCTTTACGGTAAAGGAGGTCCCGGATCGCTTGTCTCCGGGCTTCATTCGCTTCAGTTACAGTCTTGCGTTCGTCGGCGTCCATGCGGCGCTTGGTTATGGCGTCCGTTTGTTCGGGGGTGCTGCACTCTGGACAGCGGTTAGCGTAACCAGGTTTATCGGGCTTCAACTCGAACTCTTCCGAGCAGATGGTGCATATTTTGACGGGAAACACTATTCAGTCTCCATGATATGACGCTTATATTTTATAGCGATCAAATTATAGCTCGCCCTCAATATATACAAACCGGGAACCCGACGCCGCGTCGCGGTGCAAAGATGCCGGAGTTCTGGCCGGGGGAACTGTGCGACTATCAAAATCCGCTCCGTCGATCGTAGCACCCCGATCCGATGAGGCCGCCGGATTTGACGTGGCAACGTGACGTTTACGCAGTGCATGCAATGGGGCGCAGGTTCGAATTGCTCAGCTACGGATCGCACAAAAAAAACTTCTCCCAGCTTCATCGACCATATCGAGGTCTCGCTCCGCATCGAAGACCTGTACAGCTCCAAAGCCGGTGTGTGTTAAGGCCGCCAGGATCTCCTGCTCCGAATGGCAACATTGGTATATGTCGAAATCCGTGCGCGTCCACAAAGAAGAATTAGTGGCTTCGAACAAAGTAATGTGGTTGGTTGCTATACGTTCTCTGGAGTCATAGGAAGGAGAAAGAATCCAGACTGTGTCCGGCTCACTCATAGAGAACGAGCCGTGCCATTTTGTGCGGTAGGCATATTCCGTGCTCAGATCGAAAAGAAATACTGCATCCCGTTTGAGAGCAACATTCACCCGCTGAAATGCGGCTACCAAATCTTCGGCGGAGAACAAGTGGGCAAAGCTGTTAAAAAGGCACACGGCAGCGTCAAAAACTCGGGGCTGCTGGAAACGTCGCACATCTTCTTGGAGGAACGTCGCTTTGGGTGCATTGCTCCGGGCCCGTCGCAACATCGGTCCAGAGATGTCAATACCGGTGAGCTTATAGCCACGCTCCACGAGGTCCTGAGTGAGGAGGCCGGGGCCGCAGCAGAGCTCAAGAATCTCAGCCGGAGGAGCAAGAGAATTCAGCAGGATTTTCTGCAACACTGGAAGTACGCGCTGTTTGAACTCTTGGGCGAAATGTCGTTCATAGACTTCGGCAAATTTGTCATACTCTGTCACGACACTGCATATGATGCTGAACGAAAGAGAAAAGACATGTCGCCAGCCGTACACAAGCTATTAGCGGGAGTTCCGGATTCGAGAAAATCGGTGGCGAATCAATCGTCGACATTCCGATTTGCCGATAACTCGCAAGAGCCTAACTGTAATACCAGTAGTCAAGCACTCCGCCAGTTTATTTCTACAAATTGCGGACGCTTTCGACCTGAGCTTGGGCGACTGGAATCGCCTTCGAGGCCAAGCAGCTGAGATCGCAAAGAAGAGAAGGCCTGGGTTCGCGAGTGTGGCACCGACGATCCAGAACACGTGGGGCTAACAATATTAGTCGAGCCCGACGCCGTGTACCAAGTTCCACAAAACGGGGCTCGTCGCGAACGGGATTAACGATAAGGATGCACTTTAACGAATTGCAGAATGTTTGACTGCTCCTGGTAGGCTCGCTCAAACCAGGCAAATGCCTGTTCGTCATCGCCGAGTCCCAAGTAAGAACTAAACGCGCCAGCCGGAACATAGCACGGAGAGGAGCCCTTTAGTCTGGTAACCCGACACGGTGCACTAGGTCTTGAAATCGCGGATCGTGACGCAGGGGCTCGAACCTTCGGCCCGGCACTTTGAGATACGTAAGTTCAGGGTCACGCTCCTCATAAGCCTTTTCCAGCCAGGCGAAAGCCTCGTTCAACTCGCCCAAGGCGCCATAGAGAATCCCGATTGAACCGGATGGTACAAGCCCACGGTCGTGTAGGTTCTTCAGTTTGGCGAGTATCCTGCGCGCCTCTTCTCGGTTGCCAACTGCAGCATAGGCGAAACCAAGGTCCAGCATGAGGTCGGTATCGTCGGTGCCGGAGAGTTGTAGCGCCTCTTGAAACTCTTGAATCGCCTCCTCGTGCTTTCCCTTATTAAGGTATGCCCAGCCAAGGGTCTGGTGGCCTGGCGCAAAATGGGGATCCATTTCCAAAGTTTCCTGCAATTGCTTCAGAGCCTCGTCGACCCGGCCCGCTACGAGCAACCTGCCCGCCAGGGCATTGTTGACCGGCAACGACAGCGGATCGAGGTCCCGAGCACGCTTGGCTTCAGCAATCCCCTCCTCAAACCGCCCTACATACATCAGATAACCGGCATACCAGTGGCGAGCCCGGGCATCACCCGGATTGAGTTCCAGCGCGCGCCTGTATTCCCGCTCGGCGGTTGCCCAATCCCACTCATGAGTCTCGGCGATGAATGCGAGAGATGCGTGAGGTTCGGCGAGAGTGTCATCCAGTTCGATCGCTTTTAGCGCTGCTGTCTTCGCTTCGAACAGTGCATGTTTTGAGGGAACACCACCGCGAAACCCGAGCAGCGCGTACGCGTCAGCCAAGCCGCAATAAGCCAAGGCATAGCTCGGGTCTCCGGTGATTGCTTGTTGGAAGTACGCGATGCTTCTGTTCAGCGAGTCTTCCGTGCGCTGATTGAAATAGTAGCGGCCCTTGAGGTAGTTCTCATGGACCTGGGGATCGACCGCACGCGCGCCTGACAGGCCCACTTGCTCTTGGGGTGTGAGCCTGATCTTAATTTGCTGGACGATTGTCCGAGTCACCTCTTCCTGTAAGGTAAGAATGCTTCGATATTCTTGCTCGTATTCTTCTGCCCAAATGTGCTCGTCGGTCGCGCCGCGAATCAGTTGAACAGTGACGCGAACCCGGCTGCCCTCGCGTATTACAGAACCTTCGACAATGGCGTCGATGCGCAGCCTTTCAGCGATTTCCGGCGCGGACATGCGTGTGTCTTTGAAAACCATCACCGACGTGCGGGAAATGACGCGCAGATCGTGGATCCTGGAGAGGCGTCCAATGAGAGCCTCCGTCATTCCGTCAGCAAGGTATTCTTGCGTTGCGTCGCCCGACAGGTTTTTCAGAGGCAATACCACCAGGGATTTGATGGCTGGGTCCATCGTGCCCTTGGCGCCACCGCCGCGGTTCAGCACTAAAGCGAGGGTGAACAGTATGAGTACGGTTACTCCCCCGAGCAAGACCCTCAGTCGGGTAGAAGAGAATCTTCTGTCAGTAGGTAGAACTGAAGGGTCCGAAGCACCCGGACGCGTAATCTCGTGCGCAGAGCTGACTTTCGACTCTGAGGCCGACGGAGTGACAGTAGCCGGCCGAACATAGGCCAGCGCCGCTATGAAGCGATAACCACGCCGTGGAATGGTCTCCACGTATCGCGGTGTATCCGAGGAATCATCCAGTACCTCGCGAATCCGGGCGACTGCGTTATTCAGCCCGTGATCAAAATCGACGAAGGTATCGGACGGCCACAGCTTGGAATGCAACTCTTCACGCGTGACCACCTCGCCGGGACGTTCGACCAGGACGGCCAAGATTTGAAAGGGCTGACCCGAAATCCGCAGCCGCATCCCGCTTTTGCGCAGTTCTCCCGATCGAAGATCTATCTCAAACGCGCCGAAGCGGCGGACTGCGTGAGCCTGCGTTTCGTCCGGGGGCATAGAGATCTCCGGAAGCGAAGCCTATCACACAAACACGCCTTTCGGAGGTGCGCTCCTATCTTGTGAGGAATCAGGGGCTTACCTTCTGATTCAAATTTGGTGCGGAAAGGAGCGAAGTAGGATTGATGCTCCAAGCATGAAACCCGAAGATCGTCCGGACCGTAGTAGCGGCCAAAAAGAGGAGGAAAAATGAACGGACTCAAACGCTTAGTAGCCGTCGCGACCTTGCTGATTGCGCCAGGGGCGATTGCACAGAACGCCGTGACCGACTGGAACTCCATTGCAATCACAGCAGCTCGCAGCAGCACGGCACCAGGCTCCGCAACTGCGGGTGGGGCGGGAATTTACGTCGCCTACATGCAATTGGCCGTGTACAACGCGGTCAACGCCATCGATGGACGTTTCGAACCTTACAAATACTCGCTCACCGCCCCGGCAGGCGCTTCCGCCGATGCGGCGGCTATTGAAGCTGCGTATCGCACACTGTTGTACTTGTTACCTGATCAATATTCGTCTCTTTTTATCCAGTACAACATCTCACTGGGAGCTATCCCGAACGGTCCAGAGAAAGTTAGCGGACAGAGCTTAGGCCTGGCTTCAGCCAACGCCTTGATCGCGTTGCGCGCAGGCGATGGTCGAGGAGCCAGCGTGCCCTACAGCTTCCCACCAGCGCCAGTCCCCGGGGTATGGATCCTGACGCCTGGCACAATCGCCCCACAAACGCCCTGGGTCGGGCAGATGCGGCCCTTCACATTTGATGATCCGGCGCGATTCCTTCCCGACGAGCCACCGCCCGACCTGCTCAGTAGCACTTGGGCCAACGATTATAACCAGGTGAAGACGCTGGGAGCCTTGAACAGCACGGTGAGGACGCCACAACAAAAAGAGATTGGCCTCTTTTGGACAGATCACACTACCTCCCAATACGGCCGGTTGCTACGCGCGAAAGCCACTGAGCTGAACCTGAGCCTTGCGGATACAGCGAGATTGTTTGGCATGGCGTATGCAGCCGAGGCCGACAGCTTAATCGGTTGCTATAACGCGAAATATCACTTCAGCTTCTGGCGGCCAGTGACCGCGATTCGCAATGGCGATATCGACGGTAATCCTGATACTGTCGCTGATACCAATTGGTTACCGTTGGCCACGACGCCTTCGCATCCAGAATACACGGCAGCACACGCCTGCCTGACCGGAGCATTGGCCGATATACTTAAGGCTTATTTTGGAAGCCCAAACTTGCGGATATCCGTTACTAGCGCGGTAACCGGCACAACCCACAACTTTAACAGCATTCGCGAGTGGCAGAACGAGGTGGAATTCGCACGTATCTATGCTGGATTTCACTACCATCACTCGTTGGTACAGGGATTTGTGCTCGGCCATAAAGTCGCACAGAACGTGGTGGCCAATTATTTCAGGCCTGTGCAGTAGAGCGGAATGTCAGAGGTGGCGAGTCTTTGGTTTTTGCCGCCTCTGCCCGCCTCTTTTGAAAAAGCCTGTACACCGGCCAATCACTCCTCGTGCGGCAATTCTGGTTTGATTGCGTATTTCACCGCACTACTCATCAGAGTCTCTAACGTATTTTGCGATGCCGGGTGCGCGAGGTCATTGGGTTCACCCCTCTCACGATTGTTTTGCGATGCCAAGTCGACCCGGGAATATTTGCCCCAATCCTCAGTTTTCTACAATGGCGAGGGTGTCTAACGTTGCCGTTTGTAAATGAATCGGCTCTGCCATTCTCTCCTACCCCAAACAATGAGGACAATTCAATGGCAAAACGTTTAATCATGCTAGTACTTCTATGCGTCAGTCTTTCGACCTGGGTCACCTCGTCCGCTAGTGGCACGCCGAACGGCGAAGCTACTCCAGGAGCTTCGTCTCCTCAGTCGGTGAATCCAGTCGTCGAGTGGAACAAGACTCTTCTAGTAATCGTACGAACTCCCGGCGCCCAACCAGCAACTATTCATTCAACCCGCAACTTCGCCATGCTGCATGCTGCCACTTATGACGCCATCAACAACATTGACGGAACCTTCAGTCCGTACGTTGTCCGCCTCCGGGGCGTGCCGCGGAACGCTTCGCAACCAGCTGCAGCAGACCAAGCCGCCCATGATGTGCTGGTCGCGCTGTACACAGCTTTTCAGCCGACATTCGACGCTGAGCTTCAGCAAGACTTGGCGCAAATTGCGGATGGGCAGAATAAGGCGGATGGCATCGCAGTAGGACAAACCGTTGCGGCTCAGATCTTGTTATTGCGAAGCAATGACGGATCGGCCGTCGCTCTGCCTCCGTTTGTGCCCGGAAACCAGCCGGGCGGCTATCAACTGACACCACCCAATTTCGCACCAGCGGATTTCACGCACTGGCCGCAGGTCACGCCGTTTGCCTTGGCGCGTGTGGACGAATTTCGTCCCGGCCCGCCGCCCGCGTTGACCAGCGACGAGTACACGAAGGTTTTTGATGAGGTCAAAAGTCTGGGATCCATCAACAGCACAACTCGTACCCCGGAGCAGACGCAAATTGGAATGTTCTGGAATGGAAATATTCAGGACTTCTGGAACGAGATTGCGCAGACCGCAGCGTTGAAACAACACCTTAATTTGGCCCGAAGCGCTCGTCTGTTTGCACTGCTGAACCTCAGCCTTGCCGACACGGTGATCGCCTTCTTTGACGCTAAGTACACGTACCAATTCTGGCGGCCAGTCACTGCTGTTGAAATGGCCGGCACCGACGGCAATCCTAGTACGGAACCTAATCCAACGTGGCTTCCGCTAAGTACGAACACGGCTCCAGACCCTGCATATCCGGGTGCCCACAGTGCGATCAGTGCTGCGGGGGCCGAGGTGCTGAGATCCTATTTCGGCCCGCAGTTCACTTTCGATGTTACGTCCGAATCCTTGGTGGGAGTGACACGGCACTTCACTAGCTTCTCAGCGGCTGCGCAGGAAGC
>JAOAPG010000120.1 GCA_025462785.1 Acidobacteriaceae bacterium | reverse complement strand
GGATTCGTGTGAACTGCATCTGCCCAGGAGATGTCAACACGCCGATGCTTCCAGAAGACGCGCGTATGCGCGGGATGAATTGGTCGGACTACCTGTCAGGCTGCGCTAACCGGCCTTTAGGACGAATGTGCCAACCACAGTCCGGCGTGCATCGAACGCTACGAACACATTGTTTGGCTCACTGAAGCAAATCGACGCCGGCCTCTTGGACGTTGGCTACGCAGGAGGTGGCCCGATGCACGAAAATAAAAGGATTCTAGCCAGACGCTGGACTTCGGCGAGGTAGGAATGCCCCGATTGCTTTCAGTAAATGTCGGTCTTCCACGCGACGTGACCTGGAACGGTAAAACTGTCCGAACCGCAGTCTGGAAATCTCCGGTTACGGGACGGCGAATGGTGCGCAAGCTCGATATCGATGGTGATGCGCAAGCCGATCTCGCCGGTCACGGCGGGGAGCACCGCGCCGTATTTGTCTACCAGATGGACTCGTACCATTATTGGGAGCGCTTTCTGGGCCGCAGTGATTTTACCTTCGGTCAGTTCGGCGAAAACTTCACGATGGAGGGGCTTCCGGATGACGTGGTGTGCATCGGCGATCGATACCGCATCGGTGGTGCTGTATTTGAAGTAACGCAACCACGCGTAACGTGTTACCGCGTGGGCATCCGCATGAACGAGCCTCGTGTGCCAGCGCTGCTGGTAGCACATCGAAGACCAGGATTTTACTTTCGCGTGTTGCAGGAGGGAGAAGTTGGTGCGGGCGATGACATTGTAAAAATTGCTGACGGTCCGGAGCGGATCACCGTGGCCGAGATCGATGCCCTCTTATATTTGCCAGGACATTCTCGCGAGCAACTGCAACGCGCGCTGCAGGTTCCTGCGCTTAGCAAGGGTTGGCAGAGTTCGTTCCAGGCGATGCTCCAACAGGATTCGAGCTCCAAAACTGTGGCAGGGAATCCGGGACTCGCGAATGAGGAGCAGGCTCCAGCATGGCGCGGCTTTCGACAGATGCGAGTCGCGAATATTAATACGGAAAGCGATAGCGTAACTTCCTTCATTCTGGAGGCGATCGATGGGCAGGCTCTTCCTGTCTTCCAGGCGGGTCAATTTGTTGTTTTGCGCTTGCGTCTCGACCCGGACAAACCGCCGGTTTTTCGCAGCTATTCGCTGTCTGATCTGCCCGGAGCCGATCATTTCCGCATCAGCGTCAAAAACGAATTGAACGGGATTGGAAGTTCATTTCTGTGCAACCGTACGCAATTGGGCGATGTATTGGATGTTAGTGCGCCGCGAGGAAGCTTCACTCTGCGTCCCAACCAGGGTCCTGTGGTTCTGCTGAGCGCTGAAGTGGGCGCAACGCCCGTGATGTCGATGCTGCACTCACTCGCCGCTGAAAAATCGCAACGAGAGATCTGGTGGATCTATGGAGCGCGCAATCGCGTCGACCATCCATTTGCAGAAGAATCGCGTTCTTTACTGAAACAGCTCTCTCGCGGACGAGGATATATCGTGTACAGCAGGCCCGCTGCCATCGACCAAGTCGGGGCAGACTTCGATGCTCCCGGGCACATTGACACAGCTTTGCTGGAGAGAATCGGAGTGTCACGGGATAGTGACTTCTATCTGTGTGGCCCATCTTCATTCTTGCAGAATATGATGCGCGATGGGCTGCGAACCTGGGGTGTACTCGCCGAGAATGTGCACACGGAAATCTTCGGTTCTCTCGAGGGTATTACCCCTGGTATGGCGCGGGTCGATCACACTCCTCACCTGCCACAAGGGCCGCGCGGATCTGGCCCCCCAGTCTCATTCGCGCGCAGCGGGACTACCGCCGCTTGGGATCGTAAGTTTGCGAGTTTGCTTGAACTGGCGGAAGCGTGCGACGTTCCGGTCAGATGGTCGTGCCGGACTGGGGTCTGTCATACCTGCATGACTGGTCTGATTGGCGGATCGATTACTTATGACCCTGAGCCGCTGGAGAGGCCCGCTCCCGGGAACGTGCTCGTATGCTGTTCCCAGCCAAACGCGGGTGTCACTCTGGATCTTTGAAGAAACGGGTTGAGACGTCTGCATTAGCCAGGTTTCACGGCGTCAGAGTTGCTGGGTTCAGCGCTGCGTCATAGAGTTTCGTTTGAAGATTCCCTAAAAGGAGGAGGAATCAATGGGACTGTCTTATGCCACATTCAGTGACCCGGATGGCAACAGCTGGCCATTTCAGGAGATGACCACAAGCCCGGGACGACCGATGCCAGAACGACGACCTGCGAATCAGTTAAAGATCTGGTCAGCGCGTTGCGCCGTGCAGCGGCCGCACAAGGTCAAGATGAAACGCAGATCGGGCAAGCCGATAAGAACTGGCCAGAACTGGTACGACTAGTTCATGACCACGGAACAACAAGGCCGGGGAACTGCCAACATAAGCAGCCCCACGGACTCATGGGAGGAGTCCAATCATGCGTTCTGATATCGTGCCCGGAGGCATTTTCCCCGACTACAAACTGCCCGATCACACGGGCAAAGTGCGTAAGCTCAGCGAGCTACAGGGGGATGATCCGCTAATCCTCACCCTTGCGCGCGGCCACTATTGCCCAAAGGAGCACCATCAGCATATGGAACTCGCCGCGTTCTACCCGAAGATCGCGGTGGCGTACACTCAGATCGCCACGATTGCTACCGACGACCACCATACGCTGCAGGAATTCCGTGCGTCGGTCGGAGCCGTGTGGATATTCCGTTCGGACCCCGACCGAACGGTTCAGAAGGATCTCGACCTCCTGGAGTACACCGACCCCGAGCACAATCCGATGATCCCTCATACGCTCGTGCT
>JAOAPG010000106.1 GCA_025462785.1 Acidobacteriaceae bacterium | reverse complement strand
AACCTCTGGGACAAATTCGCGACTCGTTCATCTTGGCAGTGAATCACGAAGGCCTCTGGATCATCGACCAGCACGTGGCCCACGAACGCGTGCTCTTCGAAAAGATTCTCAAGCAACGCGCCACCCTCAAGACTGAGAGCCAGCGCCTGCTCATGCCACTCGTGCTAGAACTCACGCCCGCACAGCAGGCTGTATTTGCGGACATTTCCGACGAACTCAACGCCAATGGGTTTGAAGCCGAACCGTTTGGAAGCCGTAGCATCGCCATCAAAGTCTCTCCTGCGGGATTGGAACCCTCGCATGTGGAGCACATGCTGCACGAACTACTCGAACAATTCTCCCGTGAAGATCAAGCTCTCAACATGGAGAAGGTTCGCACCCGCATAGCTGCATCCATCGCATGTCACGCCGCCATCAAAGTGAACATGCCGCTGGAACAAAATAAAATGGAGTGGCTGTTAACAGAGCTAGCGAAAACAGAATGCCCGATCTCCTGCCCACACGGAAGGCCCATTATTCTGCGATACTCAATGCAGGACATTCAAAAGGCATTCAAGAGAATTTGAGGAAGCCGCGCTGGCCATAGAACTTGCTCTGCGTGCTCAGCGCAAACCACTAACCTAAAACTAACTGCTGAGTGCTAACTGCTAATTGCTGCTTTTTATGACCGATCAGGAACTCGAAGAACTACGACAAAAGAAGTGGCGCCTTGATGGACAGCCTGTACGTACCCTTGACGACGCGCGCTCGTTTGTCGAGTCCGTCGGATTCTGCATGATGTACCCGCTGAAGCAGCCGGTACTCGCCCCCACCTTCGTGGGCGCATGGATAGGCTCGAACCAGCGCTTGCCCACTTTGCAACATGCCTTTTCTGATCCTCGGGCGCAGGGCTCGACGGATCTAATGGTCCGGCTGCTGCGTGAGCGCGACGCCTATGAGGCCAATCTCTTCGACGAGAACAATAACTTTCTCGTCGCAGCCTCGATCTTTCCATATTTCTATGCACTAATCGGAGAGCGTAATCCCAAGCAGGCGCCCAAGTCGGGACCGCGATCCGAATACTCAGAGCTTGCCTGCGATGCTTTTGAAATTATTCGTCGCCAGGGGCCGGTCTCGAAACAGCGAATGCAGGAAGTCCTGGGGCGCGGCATCTCCCTGGCGGCGCTTGATCGAGCTCTGGGCGAGCTGTGGTCGAAGCTGCGGATAACGCGTGTTGACTATGACGCGATGGAGGGCTCGTCCTGGGATGTCCTCTACCGCTGGTCGCCTGACGCCGTACGCGATGGCATGAATCTCTCCGTGGGAGAAGCGCTTACCGCGCTCATTTCGAAATATCTGAATTGTGTGATCGCCGCCGACCACCAAGAAGTGGAAGCCTTTTTCGGGAACTTCGTGCCACGCTCCCGGGTCAGAGAAGCGATTAACGCGTTACTCGCGGCCAGAGAGCTGGATTTTATTCGCGTCGGAAACCGCACGCTGATCCAAATTATGCCGCCGAAACCCGCACCGGTAGCGCGTACGCCAGAGTTCCGTCAAGAACCAAGACTCCCCAGAACGGCCATCCCTCCGCGCAGAAAACCAATGCGTCCGAAAGGTTGAACAGGGATCGGACCTCCCGTTCAACTATTTCTCCATTGCTCAAGCTGTTTTCTTACTTTGTCGGCATTGGGATTTTCAATTTCCTCGAAAATCTTCAACGCAGCCCGGGCGCTATCAATAGCCCTCTCGCGATCGCCAAGTTGATTCAGCATGAGACCCATGTTCCACAGGGCTATCCCCTCGCTACTTCGATTTCCAATCTCTTGTAGGATCACCCGAGCCCGCTCGTAATACTGAATCGCACGGTCTATGCCGCCCAAACTGCGGTAGGCGTTGCCCAGATTGCCAAGGACGACCCCTTCCATTCCAGTCATCACACCCTGAACCATGAGGGCTCTCTCGTAATACTGAATGGAGTGATGCTCACCTATACGGCCATATACGGTACCAAGATTGCACAGGGTCATGGCTTCGCCGGGCCGATCATCAATTGCACGTTTGAGGACAAGGCTTTGCTCGTGGTAGTCAATAGCGCGGGAACTTGGGTAGTGGGTCAGTTTGAACTGACCCACTACCGGAACTTGCCCAGCACACCGTACGCGTTTCCTAGGTTGCCCAAGGCTCTGGCCTCACCCTGCATATTGCCCACATCGCGGTCAACCTTCAGAGCTAACTCCTGGTACTCTATGGCCCGGCCGCTGTCGCCCAAGATGAAGTAAACGCCGCCCAGATTGCCGAGATGAGTACCCTCAGCTATCCGGTTTTTAAGTTGACGTCGCCGCCGCGAGTGCCGCTTCCAGCCAACGAATGCGCTCATGTGGATGGTAACGTAGACTGAGGCACTCAACACCGGCTGCTGGATAGCTGTTGCACAGTTCCGAGGCTGCTTGGCTCTCTGACGCATGAGACGCCGCCCAGTCTTGCCCCGAATGAATGTTGCTCCTTTCGATATCAAATAAAGCGAGACCTCGCATCAGCGACTCACCACCGCTTTTGTAGAGCTGATCAGCATCCCGTAGTATGGTCAAGAAGTAAGCTGCATGGTTCAGTGCAGCTCCGTTGTGCTCGTCGGGTTGCAATCGCTGTCTGGCGAGGTCGTGCAATTGGTAATGCCTGGCCGTGTCGTTCCATTCAAGTACAGAATACTGGACCATTCGGCTGAGCAGTTCTTGCGCTGCATCGGCTTCCATTTTCCAGACTGCCGCCGCAGCCGGAACATCAAACGTATCGGGAAAGATGGCTAACATCCGCCACCTTATGTGAGCCTCCGAATCGAGCAATAGATAGCTCAGATTGATAGAGGCTCTACGCTATCAGTATTCCCATTGAGCAATTTCAGCCGATTCTTCTCGTGGGAAAGCCTTTGGGCATAATCCGTAGGTGAAAGATCCACGCGCTCGGAAAGAGTGGTTGCAGTCAATCGTAGGGCCAGCGGCAAGTAACCGCAAAGCTTGGCAAGGACCTTCGCTTCGCGACCAATTCGAGGTGAGATACCGAGGAGTAAGTTCTCTCCGTCGGTCCGCCGTAGAGTATTCAAATTCTTCGCATTGAGACCGGGTAAAGTGAAGTGAAGGCGGGAGGTGACCAGAAGCATGCAACCCGAAGGCGGGATTAAAAACCGGACCTGGGCACCATCCGGAGCATCGTCCAACAGAAGCAACGCTCGCTTGCCGGTCAGGGCGGAACGGTATATCCCACCAAGTTCGTCTTCCTTCTCGGGGAGCTTTGCCTCGGGATGAAAAGCGCGAATTACATATCTCATCGCGTCGGATGGCGTTAACCGCTTCTCACTTATACCTCGGAGATCAAGATAGATTTGCGCGTCAGGGAAGTTGGGAGCAATCTCTGCGGCCAACTTTAGAGCCAGGGCCGTTTTTCCCACACCTCCCCGCCCTTGCAACCCCAATTTGCTTACGCCGCCAGTCTCAATTGCATTCCGAAGCTCGTTCAGATCCTCTGTGCGCCCAATGAAATCCGCAGGCGGCAATGGGAGTTGGTAGAGTCGACTCGGAGTGGGCGAGGGCGAGGTAGTCTGATAAAAGATTGCCTTTTGATTTACAAAGTCCCCGACAATGGAGAGATCACGTTCTGCGCGCGCGTCTAGGCCCCCAGTTTCTACGTCGCGAACCAGCAGTGTTGATGGCCGCCATCGACGCGTGAGTGCACAACCCCTACGACCTGAGGTCGCCTTGTGTCAGCGCCCCGGTTCTTTTGCCACAGTCCGAAAAAGAAAAGAATGGCTGTCGCTGGCCAAGTTACCCGCTTCGAAATCAGTTCGGCAAGCGTGTTTAGCGATTCCACTCGCTCCTTGTTGTGGACTCCAAATGACAAAAGCCGTGATGCCCATAAATTTGACGTGAGCGCCAAGACTAGAAAGCATGACGCGGCGAAAATTGTGATGATCCACTTATTCAAGGTCTTACCTGAGGTCACGAACTCCCGAGCCCTCTGCAAAGATTAATTGGCGGAGTATAGCGGCCAAAGTTCCGGAGAAGAGAAGTTTTCGGGATTGTTCGGCAACCGCGGTGACAGCATGGATCAGTTTCTTCTCGCGACCGTGTAAAATCATCCTTCGCTAATGACCGATCCCCAACCTCGCAAACTCATCATTGCCGTCGATGGCCCGGCTGGCGCTGTGAAGAGCACTATCGCATCACGCCTGGCCCGTAAACTTGGATACGTCAATCTCGAAAGCGGAGCCATGTATCGCGCTCTCGCTCTAAAGGCGATCCAACAGGATTTATCGTTCGACGACGAGAGTGCACTACTGAAATTGGCCCAGGCT
>JAOAPG010000058.1 GCA_025462785.1 Acidobacteriaceae bacterium | reverse complement strand
TGTAGATGCTTCATATTCGATTCGGCGTAGTCCGGGACACGGCATAGCGACGCTCATGCCGCATACGGCATGAGCGGAGAACCTGTGCGAAGCTGTGTCACAGCAGCGGCGGCGAGCTTGAGCAGATTCAGTTCTTGCTGGGGCATGCGTCTGTCCAGACCACAGAACGCTATCTCGGTTGCAAACAGAATCTCGGACATCCGGTAAACGATCTTTTTGACCTCGGAACGAACGTGCAGCCGGACCAAACAAATTTTCCATCTGCCGCCGGAAAAGCGTCGACGCCGCTAGAAAAGGCGTCTCGGCAAGGGATAGAATGCCGCCACGGAGGATCGGAACATGACCAGCCCGTCTGCGACGCCCGACCGCTATCCTTACCAAAACGAACCGATTTGGTCGAGGTCAGAAAAGGCCCTCGCCCGCAAAGCCTTCGACGCTGCCCTGGGGCGAGAGCTTCACGAGGTGATTCAGGAAGTAAAGAAGATGGCCAGCCAGATCCAGCAGTCGTCGGATCTGTGGGACTTGGAACATTACCTGACCCAACGCCGTAAAGAGATCGACCGCAAGTACGACTATCGCTATTCGCAACTGACGCAGGTGTTCGGGAGACTTTTGCACGAAAAGCGACTCCGCGAGGAAGAGCTGCGCGGCTTGCGGGAGGACAAGCTGAAGTCGATCCGTTCTTTGGCTAAATTCTTAGCGGAGAACGCGGCTGACCTGCATTCTGAGCGCTATGCCTGATAGCGTCAAGTTACTGAGACCCGGAATCGGCATGCTGAGCGAAGTTGCGGATCAATTCTGCCGTACTAGGGAGCACGCCTAGCTGTTGAAAGAGGCCGAGCGATTCCACTAATACCCAGTCCTCTGCAATCTTGCTGTTTACGATGCGGTGTATCGTGATCATGCGGATATGTAGTCTTTTGCCCGTCGGCGAAATTCCCATCCACGTCCCCTGATGCGTGCCTTCCATCACTAACTGGCTCACAACGCGGTCTGGCTCTGCGATCATCTGCTCGATATAGAAGCGCAAATCGGGAAAGCTCATTAGCCAACCCGATACGTGTTCCTTCACTGCCTGAGGCCCACGGCGGGCAGGTTCGGCTAAGACGCCAGAGCGCAGCTGATGGGTCACGCAATCCTCAGAAAAGATCTGGTCCGCAACGTCGAGTCTGCGAGCATTCCACAATTCCTCAACGAATCTCTTGATGATGTGTTTTGCTGGCTCCATTCGCGGGCTCCTTGTTCGAATTTCAATCTATCGCAACGCTGCCAAGGGCGCAGCATCGAATCGGCATTCAGTGGCCAGGATGTAAGCTGTCGATAAATCGCGATTAGACCAACAATCCGGTTTTGCGTGGACCAGAACCATCTACTGCGGATTGCCAGGGTTTGCATCGGCAGTGTTCAATCGTGCTGCCATCCATTGAGTTGTTCCGAAGTTCGTGGCCAGTTTCCTGATGCTAGTACCGTGGGCTCGCAGTTTTCGCATCTTTTCAAGATCTTCTGACGAAAAGTGGCGGAGTGCGGGTCGTCCTAAACGCTTACCAGCACGTCGCGCCTGTGCCATTCCAGCTTTCACTAGTTCGCGCAGCATCTCCCGCTCGAATTCCGCGACTGCACCAAGCACCTGGAACGTCAGCCTTCCTGCTGGCAAGGTGGAATCTGTATTCTGGCGCAAAGAAACAAGGTCCACATCCAGCAGCCTGCATTCATCCGCAATGCTCAATAACTGTTTCAGCGAACGCGCCAGCCGATCCAGAGCCCACACGACAATGATATCTACTTTCCGTCTGCGGAGATCATGCAGCAGTTGTGTGAGTGCTGGTCTGTCATTCTTTGCACCACTCTGACCTTTATCCCGGTAGGGAATGCAGATCCAGCCGCGATTCTCTACATACTCGCGCAATTCTGTTTCCTGCAGATCCGTGTCCTGCTCGTTGGTTGAAACTCTGACATAAATTGCGGCTCGCTTTGTCTTCATCGGTTGCGACTCCATGCCATGCAGCATTGCACCTGGATCACTGAGCAAAATCAAGCCATTCTTTGTCGGAGGTGAAATTTATGTGGCCAGGTATGCTGAGTAAATCAGGACCTTTTATTAAGTTCGACTACATCTCTTCAACCTGATCTGTGGCAGGCTCGTTTGGCAAAGGAGCAACGGGTTTCCACTTGCCGGGATCTTTTTCTTTCAAACGATTCAGTGCTTCCTGCGCCCTCTCGTCGTTGTACTCCGGGTCCTCTAATCCCGAGAATTCCCCCGGCGGCAAACTCATCATCCGCTGCTTCATCTTCTCGCAGGGGTGGGAGTTCCATCGCGAGCTGTGGCGGTTTTATTTCTTTATGGGCCACGTCCGCTTTTTCCTTTCATCTTCAAAATACACCTGCAATTTAGCGGTTCCCAGCCTATTCCCGCTCATATAGACCGTGTCCCACAACTGTTCCTGATCTTCAACACGAGCTATCTCGCGACTGCTCCCATGCAATCGCGAGAGAGTCCCTCCAGCAACCGCGATTTATCGAGTAACCAGTACCTTTTCGTCGCTGGTTTTTTGCGTTACGTGAACGTCGGGGTTGGCAAAGGGTGATCCGGGAACCGAGGTCAAGCTGCCATTCCCTTGATTAATTGCGAAGCCGAGCACCGCGTTGGTCCAGGGGGGACCGCATGACGTTGTCCCGAGGTTATACACGAAGCTGCCCGACGGATCTACGTTAACCGTGTACGGAACGCAGATTCCGCCTTGGGTATTTGCCGTGTTCTCTGCGTATGTTGGAACACCGGTGCTTTCGTTCAGTTTGAAAATAGAAAAGTCGTTGGACTCGGTATTGGATACATAAAAGAACTTCCCACTGGGATCAATGCTCATGGTCCACGAGTAGTTGCAGATGTTGCCCGTGCAAAAGTACTGTTCCGGATACGGCGATCCAGTCAAGTCCGTCAAGGCGCCCGTGCTTTGATCGATGCGGAATCCTGCGATTCCGTCCTCGATCCCCAAAACGGCATAGACATATTTCCCTTGCGGATCAACTGCAACATCGGTTGGCGACTCATGACAGAACTGAGTGCAGCCCGAATAGGTGGGATCGACGAACGGGCTGCCGGGAACTGACGTAAGCGCTCCGGACGTTTGATCGATCGTGAACGCGGCGACTGCGCCATTGCCGCTAAGAGTTGCGGAGGCGTAGAGATACTTTCCGGTTGGGTCCATGGCGAGAGCTGGCCTTAACGGCGTTCCGGGCGCAGAGAAAGGAGAGCCGGGCACCGGTTTCAGTGAGCCGCTGCTCTGGACCGCGAACGCATTCACGTCGATCGTGCCGTTTGAGTTGGCATTGGTAACGTAAACGAAGTGCCCGGAAGGGTGCACGACAACACGATAGCCTACCCCAGCTATCGCAAAGGGCGATCCAGGGACTTGGGTCAGGTTGCCATTGCTGCGATTGATGAAATAAGCATCGACATCATGCGATCCTTGATTAGCTACATATAAACGATACCCGCCTACATCGGAGGCGATGTCAACCGGGCCCCAATGCGCCCAGGCCCACGATTGACTTGTCGGACTAATCGATCCTGTGAGCGGATTGACAACATACTCAGCGATCTTGCCAGCCTGAAACTCCGTCGCGTAAAGAAATTTTGGCGGAGCAAGATTGATTTTGGAGACATTGATCTTTACGGCAGTCTTGCCAACTCCGCCGCACTTGTCCCAAGCCTGGACGACACTGTTATACGAACCGATTGGCAGATTGATGTTCGTGTTCAGACTACTTGAATCGATCGTGTAAGCAATCACGCCGGAAGCGGTATAGATTCGCATTGCTGCGATGCCCTTTGCGCACCCCGGACTAGAGGCTGAAGCAACATAGTTCACCGGCGAGCCGACACTGGCGCCGCTGCCAGGCGATTGGACGGTGACGACCGGAGTTGCGGAGGCCAGGATCGCTGGCCCCGAGAGAATAGCTGTGAGAACAATATTTCGTGGGAACATGCCGCCGGTCCTCCTAACCGAATCGCAAATTAGAGAAGAAGCGCGAACGCCTAGTTGTACAAAAATTTAATAAATTTTGGTGAAAAGGCGCGAATCTGAGGTTCCGTAAGGCAATTCATGTACTTGGTTTATAAGATGTCGAAATCACCACTTACGCTCACCAGCTAGTTGCTGGTGAATAGCGATTTTCAACAGGGATGAATCTGAAAAAGCTACCGCATGCTCTCGGCTTTCAAATTCTTGAGAGTTACTGGCGAAACGAAACGGCGTTTCTCCGCTTAGATTTAAGAGCTTGGAAACGCTAATGGCATACTGCAGTGAAACCTTTCCACGTGTATTTACCCTGTGCATCCGGACCGAACGACGCCCCTCCAGTAATGGTTCCGAGATCATTGATGCCGTTCACAAAGGTTGCCGCGGCTCCAGGCACAGTTACCTGTTTGACGGCACCATTGACGTAATGAATAGCGTTACCCGCGACGATTGTCCCAGAGTTGTTAATGTCAGCGGGTAGGTAGTTCAGGCTTTTGAAAGTGCCGTTCTGAAAAATATATCCAGACCATGGGTCTTCGAAGCTGTTCATCTCGTACCCGCCGACAATCACGCCGCTGTCGTTAATAGCTGCAGCTGTGGTGTATTGCGCCTGATGTGGCCGGGATTAGGACTGGCGCTCGATTTACCTGGCGTTCCCTGGGTTCCGGTCAAGGCGTTCCTGCTTTGTATCCGGCAGGCGGTTCAATTCCCGTACCAACCACAACATTTTGCCGAAGTCTTCCTCGACGTCAATGGCTGCACAAAGTTCAGACATGCGTTGACGCTCAGCTTCATTCATACGGTTAGCCAGAGTGCCTGATGCGGAACTTTATAGCACAGCTCTTAGGATGGGCTGTAGCAAGCGTGGCTTTTTTACGTTCTTAGAAAATTCCTATCCACGGTAGAAAAAGGAAAGCCGCCCGACCGATTTGCTTGCAAAGTTCTTCAGTAGTTTTCCTGGTGGATTTCGTGGAGCGTGGTAGGCCACACCGGTCCATTGATGTGGCCTTTTCGGGTTTAATAGATCGTGTAAAGGTGCGCGCCGCTGGTCGTGAACACGTCGATTGTGTTATTCGAATAAGACGAGAGGTAAATACGATTCCGGGTGGAATCCACAGCCATTCCGTAAGAACCTGGCTGCCCTGCTGGGATGATTAGAGTTGCTACGTTTGCGTAGGGATTAACGACGTCGACTTCACCTGTGAATTGGCACACCCAGTAGTTGCCTTTTTTATCAAAGGTCGCGGCAAATATGTTGGCGGAGCCAAACCTGAGGGAGCTCGCGGCTTCTCCTTTAGTTAAATATTCTCCGGTTGGATACTGAGTCCAGTGATCACTGGATCCCAGCACGAACCAGGCTCCATGCGTCGCGATGCTCTCCACTGGCACACCGGGATTGGAACTACCGATTAACGTGCCAGACGTCGAGTACATGGTGACGTGGTCGTAATTATTGCCGACCCAAACATCGTCGAGACCATCAATTGCTACTTTCACTGGATACTGAATGCCATTCGTTATAGTTGAGCCTGTCTTCTGTTTTTCGGTGGAATCGTATACCGTGACAGAAGAGTTGCCGTAATTGGCGACGTACAAATTGCCTTTGGAGTCGAAAGCCACCCCGTACGGATCACTCACGCTCGCCGTGATCGTTTTCCTGGTTAGCTGCACATAGGTCGGGTTATAAACCAGGATCTGGTTGCTGAGGCTGTTCGCTACATACAGATTCCCTTTTGAATCAAGAGCAAGTCCAAGAGGGCCGTTCAGGGGCGTGGCAGCCCACGCTTGGCAGGCTGTCAGGGTCAAGACCATGAGGAACGTCTGGGAAGTGGTTTTGAGGAAATTGCTCAGCTTCAATGCGTGGTTCTCCTGTGAAATGGTTTTGTGAGCAACGACTCCCGCTCCGGGGGTTTGGGGGAAGAGGTTTATGGTCGTACTAATATAAGCGACATTTTGCGCAGGATTCCCTCACAATGTAGGTTCCTCCGAAAAACGAACGGAATAAGGCACCGCAACTCTTACAGTTTTTGCCGCAATCACCCGCATGCTGCGATTTCTATGGCTTCGAAACGTAGGATCTTGGCATTATGTCGTATGAGCGGGAAGTGGAGACTCTGTTACACCTGCGTGTGCTGAGCCTTCGGCGCGACCTGCAGAAATCTATTGAATAGAACTGCGACCAGATCGGGAGCACATGAACAAAGTGCTGAGGCCCGATGTGCTTGAGAATACGACCACTCCGTACTGCATTAGAGGCAGTTGACGATTGTTGTTAAATCGCCGATCAGGTCCGCCCTTCTTATTGACGTACTGCCAAGTAGTTCCAACCTGACGGGAGTCTTTCGGCAATCTCCCACTCTCAACAAACCTGCTTTGTTGCGCATCAACTTTTAAGTCAGAATAAGCAACGGCTCCGACGCCAGCCGAGTCGTAGACCAGCAAGCGATCAGGGAAAAAGTACAACGTGGTTTTCCCGTCTTTGAGCGTAGGCACTGATCAAGTACTTGGCAGTCCCCGGTAGCCTGATTAAGTTGTTGAAGGTATTGAAAACAGACAGCGCCCACCATCCAATGTCGTTGACTGGATGTGCCTTGCAAAACTTTCCGATTCAGGGCTAATTGCTCGGCTCCCGTTTTGGCATTATGTATGGTCTCCGAGGCCTCTGTCTTGGAAGAAGTGATTCCAGCACCGCACCCTGCTCCGCCATTTTTGGCCTTTCTGGGCATTGCGAATAATACAGGGTCATATCCATCTTGGCGTGCCATGATGGTCGGTGGCAGACAGGAAACGGAAGCGGCGAATCACTTTGCCGTTCGGGTCGGGAAACACGCGGGCCACGAATCTCAAAAGCGGTAGAGAAGCCTGTGAGTTGGGTGGTGCTCCGGACGAGCCGATATTTCGTCGGATGTAGATGAAGCCGACTCGCAGTGCGGCCCAGCTTGCGCTGGCTCCTCGGAATCGTTTCTGCTATCCACGTTCATCTTGTAACAAATCTGTCGATCGCAACATTCTCCTGCGGCATGGGCACAATCTCGGCTATAATTCCGAGCATTTCAGTGCTGGATTATGAGTTCGCTTCGCATTTTTGTTGCTGACAGCCAAGAAATTGTTCGCCACGTGCTCATTACACTTCTTGCATTCCGTCCGGAGTGGGAAGTTTGCGGGGAGACAGGCGACGGGCCGGAGGCGGTCAAGACCGTCGGCAAGCTTAAACCCGACATTGTGTTGCTTGATATCGATTTGGTGGGCATGAACGGGTTGGAAGCAACCCGCCAGATCCTAGAAAAAAATTCCTCCCAGAAAGTAATAATTCTGACCATGTACGACGGCGAACAGCTTGCGAGGGACATATTTCATGCGGGTGCGCTTGGGTTTGTTGTCAAGGCAAGAGCCACCCATGACTTGGTGGCGGCGATTGAAGCGGTGCAAGGCGGTCGGACTTTTTTCACGTCTCGTTTTGCCGAGTCGATCTTAAAAGCTTACCTTTCCAGTGAGCCGGGAAAAGAGGTGGCAGAGAAGAGACTCACGGAACGAGAGCGCACGACCGTGCAG
>JAOAPG010000039.1 GCA_025462785.1 Acidobacteriaceae bacterium | reverse complement strand
ATCTCACAAGAACACGTAAACGCCATTATGCCGAACGGCGATCATGTCACCCTTTGGTGTCAAAAGTCGTGGCGGCGGTGCGAATCCTTACAACCCGGAAATTACGACGCTGAGGTGAAAGGCAATGTAGCGTGGGTTTATACCCGCGAGCTTTCGGGCAATATTCGCAAGGTCAAGTATCAATCTGTCGGCGGTTGGTAGAACGTCTGGAGAACTTATTCTTTAATATCAAGACCTCAAGGGTCACCTGAAAACCGGCCAACGGTGGTCAGGGCAAAACCGGCCAAGGGAAGTGGCCTGGGACAAGGTTGTTTTACCCTGCGGAGTCCTGCAGAGGCAAGTCTGATTTTGTACGCCAACTCCGTGGACCACATTTAAGTACGTGTCCGTGATGGAGGAGGCGGTCAAGCATAGCGGTGACGGCGGCACTATCTCCTAACAGTTTGCCCCAGTCCTCTACCGGTCGATTGGACGTCAACAAGGCACTAGTACGCTCATAACGCCGCATCACGATCTCCAGGAGTTCTTCGGCGGCGGTGATAGGGAGTTTTCGCATGGGCGGCACAGCGAAAAACGTCTGCTCACTGTTTAACTAGGCAAACCAGTCCCGTTGTTACAGTACCTCTGTTCGCGGGCGGCGGCTCGCTCTAAGCCGCCTCCTTTTCTGTTGTGAGGGTAGTGTCTCATTGCAATCAAATTGCAAAAACATGAGGCAGTTCACTTGCATCCTGCGACGTCAATATGCGAAATGGCCCGTATTGCCGCCGCCCAAATCTACAGACCCATTCGGTCAGAGCTTCTAATCTACAATCACACTTGGATCAAATCGTCTGACGCTTCGTGAAGCAAACAGGCAATGTGCTCAGCAAAATTCCAATCAAGTGACATTTGGATAGACATCTTTCTGCTCTACAATTTCTCCGGTTTTGGTTTGCCGCTGGCGTCTGTTGGTCTGCGAGCTTTATTGAAGGATGGAGTACTCACGATACCTTGGCAAGGAATCGAGCCAATCTGTTCCCCACGGCAGGTGGGCGACTGACGCCCAGAGTCGGCGCGGTCGGCTGCGCCCCGCAAGGAAAATTTGTCAAGAAATTGCAATTGATTGCAGCCGCCGCAAGTAACCGCACAGCGTTCACGCGGAGTCCTTCAGCCCGAGGTGAATTTCATTTGTTGAATCAGCTGTGCTCTCGTTCATCATTTCGATGAACAGTTTCTTTATCTCAATTAACGTTTTGGCCGCCTCAATCTTGGCCAATCGCTCGGGTTTGCCCTCGGCATACACCGCCAACATCAACGCCTTCATCTGCTCATACTCTCTTTGATCTAGCCTCTTGACGAGATCAGCCCCAGCACCGGAATTGCACAATTTCGAGCGCATGACTCGTAACGCAGTGCCCCGATGCCCAAGGAGAAAACCAATGTGGGGATAATCTAGGACAAGGTGTATTTTCGACTCAGCCCGGACCTGTTGGCAAAAATGCCACCAATTAACCGGTTCCACTATCCACTCAATCAGCTCGCGGGTGAGATCACCGAGATGTAGCCTCAAAGCCTTCAGTTGTCCCAATTCCTTTGGCGTCATGCTTCCTACAACTCCGAAATTGGACTTCATTTTCTGCTGCCAAACGCTTGCAAGAAATCGCACCGGATGTTTCTCAGGGTCTGTTTTTGATGCCCAACTCGGTTTCAACTCCGTACCCTCCTCAACTACTATCATTTTGTGTCGCACTTGCGAACAATCCAACTTCCGCACTTCAATCGCCAAGTCTTTTCATCCCTCTCTCTTTCTCTATCTCCCTCGCGGGCGAGCTGTGCTCGCAACAGTGTTGAACGCGGCGCTGAGAGCGCCAATGTGGTTGCATTCCATCTGTCTCTCTGGTGGTGGGCACACTGATACCTTCACCAGATATCAGTGTTGTAAGCTTTCCGACTCTCTCAGTCTGGAGCCACACACCCGCTTGCGCGGACATCCCCGGTTGCGCTCTGCCTTTACTAAACGGTCAGAATGCAACACCGAGATGCTGGTGGGGTTCAGGCTCGCTTGTGTAGCCATCTCAGAGAGATGACCGGTCTAACGATCCGAGCCACGGTTTCAAACCAGATGGTGCGACATGCGCGCTCTTGACCTAATGCCCGCCCGCCGTCCAACTGATCCAACGAAGCATCCGCGATCCGCAATACCTTTCGGCATCCGTCGCCGTTCTCCTTCCGGAGCACTCCCTCTCGGGATCAACGCTTCGCCTGCCCACAACCGCTTCACAACCGCCCTGCCGCCGCCGACAGGATTCAACTACTCATAAAATCCTGCAATCACTCTGCAATCAGTTAACGTTAACCAGTACAGTCTTTCGTATACTTTGAATGCCGTCCGTGCTCTGTAAGTGCTTGCGTTTACGTTTGACGGTGGCTTCGAATCCCACTCTCTCCGCCATATTTTCAACATCTCTAACGACGTCGGTCATGTCAAGGGGCGGGGCTTTTTTTTGTAGTTTGCGGGCCCACGTATTACGTCAGCGCAGACGCACTGGTTCCTTTCGAGAGAGTAACAACCTTGCTGCTTCGATGATTTGTGTCCAACCGTATGACTGGGCCCTTTTTCTTCATCAGTGTGGTGGCTTAGCCCACCAGACATCTCTTCGGTCGGTCACGTTCGATCATGATGTTTTATGCAAACTCCCTCCCTGTGGGGAGGCGGGTGGCCTATTCAGTTAACCCGGTCACTGCAATGCAGGACCACTGTTGAAATCGCATTATAAAAGGGCGCCCCTCTTGGAGTAGGTTGTGAACGTTCACATCATAACCTACGAACAGGAGCACCCTTATGGATAGTGAAAAGTATATTGGGCTCGACGTTCATCAAGCAACCATCGTGGTTGCGGTGACGGATTCTACCGGGAAGTTAGTCATGGAATCCATCCTCGAGACCGAAGCGGCGACGATTCTTCAGTTTTTTGCAGGCTTACGCGGAACTTTGTCGGTGACCTTCGAGGAAGGAACCTGGTCCGTCTGGCTGTACGATTTGCTGAATCCCCACGTGGATAAACTGGTGGTGTGCAATCCGCGGAAGAATGCGCCGATGAAGGACGGGAACAAGACTGATCGGATCGATGCCGGCAAGCTCGCAGAGTTGTTACGCGGCAATCAACTCAAACCGGTCTACCATGGCGAGACCGGCGTGCGGATGTTGCGGGAACTATCCCGGAGTTATCTGACCATCGTCAAAGACCTGTCTCGGGTCATGAATCGGCTGAAAGCGGTGTACCGCAGCTGGGCGATTCCCTGTTAGAGACCCGCATCCGTGCGGAATATCGCTTGGTCGAAGGTCAAGTACGGCGTTCCAAGAAAGCGCTTTCCATTCGGGGCCTGAACAAAGACCATAACCATGATCTGAAGGGTCTATTCAAAGGTGCGGCCACCATGGCGAGTACGCGCCCTGGACCGTTCCAAGATTTCTACCAAGCTGCGCTGGCGAAAGGCATAAAGCCGACGATGGCGCGTCTCACGCTAGCGCGCAAGATGGCAGCCATTACGCTGACTCTGTGGAAAAAGGGAGAAACCTTCGACGCTGAAAAACTGAAATCGCAAGCCGCTTGAGCGTCTCGGTGCAGAGCCCTTCCATCTCCGGTGATTTTTTCTGGTGGTGGCCAGTCGGTTCTTGAGACGCTCGGGTTCGAGGGTGAGTATGACAATGCCTGTAGACGACACGATGCCTATGGCACCCAGTCTCTGTGAAATCCCTATGCCCCGTCGGATAACCCGAAAAAGCACTAGGCCACGAGCCTCAGATAGATCCATGGTTGACACCGTACAACCGCACGGCTTGATGAGTTTCGAAACTGATCGGCGTCGTCGCTACTAAATGAAGATCCAGCTGCTGAGATGGGTTAACCCAGGGCCACGACACCAGACCAGCGTCTTCTATGGTGAGAGGGGCTGGATGTCGCGAACCAAAACCGCGCCCTCCGGCGGAGGGAGAAAAATGTTCTTGACATGTCCTTATATAGATCAGGGCATCCCCGCGTGGGCTCTCCCCTCCTGCCGCAATTTTCCACGGCGGCAGAACTCTTCGTAATCAATCTGACCGCGCATCATAATCCACAGTCGGATCCCTAACTTGCGGGCCGCTGCGATCCTGGCTTTGCCCATTCCTTTTTGAATGAGCTTGCGCCGATAGAAGCGTTTGAGTTCCGGGTCTTTTCCGACCGCATGCATCGCCGCTTCCGTCCACAAGTAGCGCAGCAGCGAGTTACCTTCCTTGCTAAGTTTTCCTAACCGCTGTCGCTTGCCGCTGCTGTGCTCACTTGGAATCATCCCCATATAGCTGGCCACCTGGTTGCCGGTGGCGAAGCGATTCGGGTCTCCCAGAAACACCTCGGTGGCCAGGCCGTCACCGCACCCACGCCCGGGTGCGTGTGGCCTTTGTCGGGTCTGGACATCTACTTCTTTATCCAGTGCCTGGATTCGTTTCTGTAACTGTACGTACAAGCGCAGCAGTTCCGTCCGTCTCTGACTGCTGTAGGGTGGCAGAGGTAACGCCTGTAGCGCGTTCTGCCCCGCGGCACTCCAGAGGGCATGGCCTCGACGCAGGGCGTGATTCAGTGCGATCGCCTGCAAGGTGTGCTGCAATCGTGCTCCTATCTTCACCCACTGGTGTCGGTCCCGCAGTAAGGTTCGCAAGTCCCGTTGCTCGATCGATGGCATCCAAATCTTCGGAAAGCGATCCTTCATCACCAGCAGATCCAGCAGCAAGCGGGCATCGCCTCGATCGTGTTTCTGTTTCCGGGGTCTCGGCCGCACGGATCTTGGCCGGGTGCCCAACCTGGCATTCGATGCCCAGCTCTTCCAGTAGTTCTAGGAACCACCGCATCGCGCCGGTGGCTTCGATGCCCACCATCGATTTAGAATGTGCGTCACGTTAATTCGCGAACGACCTCGGCGGGAAGATATGCCCGCATGTTTGCCGGCTTCAGATTGCAACTGGATGCCTTGCGTATAGCGATTTTCCCTTGACAGGGCGGTCGGTGGGGCCGAGAATTGCCATCGTTAATCGGCATCCCCCTTTTTTAGGTCGGTTCGATCCTGAGACTTTCCCCCTCAGCGTGTGTCGCTTGGCGGTTTGCTGTCGTGAAGACAACACGGCGGAAGATCGAAAAATGCTAAATGCCAACCCTCGCGCCCGCAGGCGACGGGCCAGAATTATTTATTAGTCACGAGGAAAGAAAGCTCGGTAGTGTGCGTGCGCCAGCGCGCCGCCTCTATCTTGCAATAAAAGTAAAGTAACTCGGCGCAGGAACGAGGAAGGATACCTACGATGAACACTGGTGCACGAAAGTTCGCAAGATTGGTCATGCTACTTCTGCCTGCGGTTTTCCTAATGTCCACACAACTCCTCGCACAGAGCACTCCAGTGGACTGGGCAGTGGGAGATGTTTTCGTAGGAACCGGCAACGGCAGTTACGAAGTCTGGCATAGCGCGAATCCCACCGCAAGCAGTCCGATGTACAGAATTCTTCAGAGCATTAACGACGGCACCGCCAATGGTGGAACGACTAACGGAGGCGCGACCGCCGGCTGCGGATTTGATTCGGCCTATCGTTTTTTCGGTACGAACAGTGCTAATGCGTTAGTGGACAGATACGCGATCGATAGTGGCGACAATAATCATTCGATTGCCCAGCAACTCGCGAGCAATTCGGGCGGCACCCTTCCCGAGTCCGTCGTATTCGACGGCGGCAAGAACTTGTTTATCGGTTATGCTGGAGGCGCGACAGGAGGCTTTGGAACGATTGAACAGTGGACCAAGGACACGAGTCCGCTGAATGTCACGTTCGGGAAGTACGTCTTTGCACCGAACGCATTCTCCGTTCCGGTCGACAACACAGGCCCGGGCTGGATCGACTTGGCGGCCGACGGGCACACGATCTTCTACACTTCCCAGGGGCGAAAAATTTACCGATTCGACTCATCCCTCGGAGTCACCGCCAATAATCCGTCTGTTTGGGCCGACCTATCAACGCTGAACGGCAGCAACAACTTTGGCACGCTCTATGCGGTGAAGATACTCGGCCCAAATTACGATGGGAGCAACGGCGTCCTGGTGGCGGATCAAAGCAATGTCAAGCTGATAATGGCTTCGAACGGCGCGATTACATCGGTTCAGACTTTCAAGTTCAAGTCGAATAGCAATCTGCAAGCTTTGGCATTGGATGCCTTCAATCCCTTAACTACTTTCTGGGTTGGAGATGCTTCCGCGAATAATCTATTCCAGTTCAACATGTCAACCGGCAAAACCAGCGTTGTACTTAATACAGGAGTGGGCACAACGCTCGGCGGAGTCTGTGTGGACGGAGGACTCAGTGGGGCCGAGTTGGCCGCGCGGCCGATGACTACGCAAACCTTTTCCGTTACTCCCACCAGCAATACTATCTCCTTCACTAGTCCCTTCACCGGGGCCGTATTCACCGCGACATTACCGGGGCTGCAGAACAACGTGACGGAAACCCTGCGCGACTCGGTGGTGGATTCCTCTTTCGCACTATCCGACTCCACGGTTTTCTCGTTCAACCCGGGAAATCCAAGCTTCGGGCTCTCCACAGTGCCTGGGAATATGGTCTGCGACCAGACCCTTACGAGTGCCGCCGGCCTGCCAAACGCCTGCGAAGTTTTCGAGTTGGAGGCGAACCCGAACTCCGGTTTCTTGGGTACGAGTGTAGCGATCAATGGACCTGGAAATCTTCCCGGTACACTGCCCAATCCGAGATTGCTCAGGAATCTGGACGAGGACATTACCGACGATATCGATTACTCCGGTACAAAGAGTCCGGGGAAGTGCGTGTATACGATCAACCAGCAGACATCGAACCCCGGGTTTGAGATCTGCGGCGGCGGCTTTTCCTCGCCCGCGGCCGGCACCACCTTCAGCAAGAATCAGGCGTCGAGCATTCCCTTCAAGTTCAACGTCGCTCCAACTGGGCAGTGCCCGAGCGGCAAGTCCCCGACGAATCTGCAGCCATTGCTCATGATTGTGCAGATTCAACCCTCTCCGGGGACAGGACCCACGCCCGCGCCGGTCGATATTCCGGTCACTGTCGCAGGTAACTCGGGAGGGCCGCCCACCTTCGTACTTACAGGTAACAGCTGGCAACTGCAGGTAAAGACTAGCAATATGCAAGCGGGGTTCACCTACGTGGCAACCATGGTGGACCTCGCCGGCACCATTCCCGCAATAAGCGTTACGTTCTCTTTGAACTAGATTGCCCGTCTAACAATTTGTCATCGGAGCCGTGCCCGAAGGGTACGGCTTTTCGTTCTGCATCAGATCAACAAGAGCTCATTCGAGCGGAAACTTTTTTGCGGTGAACGATCTTGACCGGACAATTCAACGAGGATTGGCAGAGGCGACAGCAGGCGGGAGCTGAGACCATTTTGCTGATTCCGCGTAAATCGCACTTAGGTCATTGCGCCTTAAAAAAGTGTCGCTCTTTGCCTCTTCACTCATTTCATCCAGAATCCGGTGCGCGTCCGCATAGTTGCGGGATGCTTCTGCTCCCTTCCCGTTAAGGCGCAGGGTTGTTGCCATCAGGTAACGGCTTTTTACCTGCAGGATCTGCAAACCAAGTTTTTCGCTCCGCGCGAGAGCGCGGTTCAGTTCCTCCTGCGCTTTCGAATAATCCTTCTGGTTCATCTGTGCTTCGCCCAGGTAGACAGAGCATTCCACGGACAGATATTTCAGGCCCGCGGCGTCGGCCTGCTCGGCCAGGCCGCGGAGCACCGCGACCGGCTCACGCGAGTTTCCCTGCTTCACGGCCACCTTGGCCAAGTTGAATTTGGAAGTAAGTCTGAGGCGCCGGTTGGTCGTTTGCGAGGCCACTTGCAGCGCCTGTTGGTAGAACTTTCCGGCAGCTTTAAAATCGCCCTGATAGAAGGCGGAGTCGCCCTGGAAGTTTAAATTCTGCCCCACCAGAGACAGGTTCTTGACTTCACGCGACAAGCCCACAGCTTCACCTAAGTCTTTCTCTGCCTCCTGGCTCTTCCCCAGCAGCGCAAGGGAGTTGCCGTACCCACCAAGCATTTCTGCGGTACCGATCCTATCCTGAACCTCTCGAATAGTCCTCAGCCCTTCTGTCACAGCATCCAGTGCTGCGCCCAAACGGCCCTGTTGCTCGAAGAGATTGCCCAGACCGTAGGAAGCGTAAGCCTCATGCCGCTTGTCATTCAGGCTTCGCCACAGTTCCAGCGCCTTCATGTAGTGCGGGAGCGCCTGGTCGTACTGGCCGAGTTTCGTGAGGGTCTCGGCCAAGGCGAAATTACTATCTGCCATCTCCCCTGGGTCTTTCAATTTCTCGCGGAGTTCTGCACCCTGCGTCAAATAAGTTAGCGCGTCTTCATACCTGCCTTCGTCAGCGTAGTTGACACCGATGTTACTAAGACAAAGAGCCTCATACGCCTGATTCCCTCTTTCACGCTGAATTTGCAGAGATTCCTTGAGTACATTCAGCGCTTCTTCGTTACGGCCGCGCGCCTCATAAAAACCAGAAAGGTCAATCAGGGTATCGCCGATTCCAGCTTTATCCCCCAGTTCCCGACGCAACGCCAGGGCCTCTTGGAAACTTTTCAGTACTTCCGCAGATTCTCCCAGAGCGTCCTGAATCTGGCCCATGCCGTTCAGAGTCATTGCGAGATCGTGCTTCGCGCCCAGCCGACGTTGAATTTCAAGCGCATTTTTGTAATTGCGGAGCGCCTCTTCTGGCTTACTCAATTGACTGTAAGCTACGCCGAGCGCGTACAGGAGCCTTGACTGCTCTTGATCATTGCCCAGTTCGATGGTCAGTGATACAGCGCGATTGAGGTATTCGAGTGCAGCCTGTGAGTTGCCGGCGCTGATTTCAACTCCGCCGCGCCCATACAGGGCTTCAACATATTTCGGATCCCGTGCCAAAAGCTCGTCATAGGACGCTCGAGCCTTATCGAACGACCCGAGGGTTGTGTAAAGACCAGCCAGAGCGAATTGAACGTCAGAATCCTCAGGTAATGCCTTGGCCAGGCTCTCGTATCCCTCGACAGCCTTCTTGTTATCGTTCAGGGACTGGGCGTGCATCGCGGCAATCAGGTACTTCTCATGCAGCGGGAGACTCTGACTGAGATCGACTGCTTTCCGGGTGGACTGCTCGGCTTCATTGCCGTATCCGAGATTGGAGTACACCTGACCCAACTTGGCATACGCTAAAGCGAAACTCGGATCTTCCTGGACGGCTCCCTGAAAACTCTCCTGAGCTTCCAGGTATTTTCCCTGGCGCAATAATGGAAGTCCCTCGCCATAATAGCGGAGTGCTTGTACCGATTGTGAGGAAGGCTTCAGAGATTTTGCTTGTAGCTCCTTGATCGTTTCCGCGGGCAGTGCCAGATTCTTTTCGATCGACTCCGCGAGTTGCTGGAGGACCTTGGGGAGGTCCTTTTCGCTGCCGGCTTCAGCATTCATTGTGAAATTACGCTGCTGCTTGAGATCCTGGAGCGTGGCGTCAATTCGGATATGGCCATCAAATTTCAGATACTGTCCCCAAAGCATGCGATCGGCACTGGTGAATTCTGCAACCCGGCGCAGAGTATCCGGCCCAGGGTTGGCATCCGGCTGTATCCGAAGATCGTGTAAAACTTGGCTGACGCGATCTGACGGAACCGTGCGCAAGGTGGATGATTGACCAATGTCCGTTCTCAGCATCTCCGCGACGGTGGTGCTGAGCCAGTCCAGTGAGCGATCCCCGGAAGCATTGCGGAATGGCAGGATCGTAAGCGAAATCTGCGGTTGCACAGCAGGTCGTGATTCGGAACCCGAGAACAACTCGTGGCGATATAGGATACCGGTGGTAGCAAGGATGATGATGACCATCCCGGCGCCGATCCATGCCCATATTCCTTCACCCCAGGTACGTACGGCTCGGAAGCCCAATGTTGCAGCCGCGCCTTGGCCCTGCCAGGCGTCAAGATCGCGGAGCAAATCGCCGGCGTTCTGGTAGCGCAGATCAGGATCGCGTTCCAAACACTTACTCACAATATTGCTGAGCGCCGGCGGAATTGTTCCGTCGTGATCGGACAATGGGACGGCTCTCTCCTGGTTGCGCTTGATCAGGCTAGCCACAGCACTCTCCGCCTTGAACGGTGTTACTCCCGCCAGGAGTTCGTAAAAAATCAATCCCAGAGTGAAAAGATCAGAGCGCTGATCCAGATCTTTTGCCAGCGCCTGTTCCGGGGACATGTATTCCATGGTCCCGACCAAAGCGCCGGTCTGCGTCATACCGTCACCCGCGAACGTGCGTGCCAAACCGAAGTCCATCACGAGAATTCGGCCAGTTCGATCGCGCATCACGTTTTGCGGCTTCAAGTCCCGGTGAATTATTCCAACGCTATGGGCGGCTTCGAGAGCGCGACACACCTGTTGAATGATCTCGACCGCATCGTTCGGAGGAAACTTCTTCCTTTCCAGAATGAGAGAGCGCAGATCCTGGCCTTCAACGAATTCCATGGTGATAAACTTCACACCATCGTCGTCGCCCAGGTCGTAAATACGAATGACGTTCTTATGCGTGACCTGATGGGCTAACAAAAGCTCTTGCTTGAATCGCGCCAAGATAGAGGGATTTGCAGCCAGTTCTGGGCGGATAAGCTTCAGGGCAACAGGACGGTCCAGTTCGTGGTCCATCGCCTTGTAGACCGCACCCATTCCGCCTTCGCCTAGCAGTTGCAAGATCTCGTAGCGCCCGGCCCGTACCTCGCCAGTTTGAAGCACCGGAACATTTTGCAAGCGCGCGGGACCGCGGCCAGGAGCACGGAAAGTCTGGATGGTATCTACAACCGTGTCGTCAACGTTTTCGAGGGTCGCGTCTGAGGCGGGAGGAGCTTGGCCAAGATCTATCAGAGTAGCGTCTGGGTCTATCGCAGGATTCGAGACTGCGCTATCGCCCTTCGTGGCAGCGCCTACGCTAGCCGGATTGCCCGGATTTGCTCGGTCTGGTGGACCCAAATGCTGATTCCGCTTGTGCATGTGTCGTCCCGCAAACACTAAATTCACTGGGAAAAGGGGAGAAAGAGAGTGAGCAAAGTATATACCGTTTGCGCCGCTTTCCTCCATATGAATGCGTTGAGTGTCGCTCCACAACCGCAATATCGGCGTTTGGGTTTCCTTGTAGTAGGACGATGAGATTTGTTCGCTCTACGTTGGTCAAACGATGTTACAACTGCAGCACTCTCTGCTGTTTTACGGATTGCAAAGTCGCGTATTCCTTTCCGAACAGCTACTCGAACCCGGCTCGCAATGCTTTACCGTCCCGCGCGTTGATTGCGTGACGATAACCGCGTCGTGCGTCCAGGCTGGTGACGGTGAGCAAGACTACGGTTTTCCCGTGCTTCAGGTCTGGCAGCGCAGGTCGGATTTTGTGGGGATGCGCTTTGTTGGTGAGTGCAGCAGCTTCATCGAAACTCTACTGACGCCAGGATAGATTCACAACTCGTGAGTTCATAAAATGCATTTGTTTACCGCTTTTTCCGATCGAGTCGACCTGCGAAGTCCCGGCGCTTATGACGTATTTCGCAGGATTTCATTCGCCAAGGTATTGAAATACCGGTACTTACCGCAAGCTAACTCATTCAATCGCAAATTTCAGCAACTCTGGCACTGGCATTGCAGGGTATTAGTCGACCTTGCGCTCTACCGGCCGTTCCCCCGAGCCAAACGCAATGGCATTCCGTCCCCTGGGGCATAGATTAAACGCGTCTGAATGCAGGCTAACCGCTGTATCGCGGAAGACTCTATTTGCCAAAGGGCCGCTGTTATCGGCTCTGGGTTGGTAGATAAGTCTTGACCCTCTCCTCTGCATTGCGCGCTTGCACCCCGCTGGCGGTTTTTCGCGAACTCGCAATCGTCCTACGGGGGGTCAATGAAACGTGCGCCCAGACTTCTTTGGATTATTCCCGCTTTATTGCTGAGTGCTGCTTTCCTCAAGGCGACATTACCGCAAACCACAATCGGCACATGGACTTCCGCCGCGAGTTTGTCACAGTCACGTTCGAATGCGTCTGCCGTCATGCTCTCGGATGGCCGCATTCTGGTCATTGGTGGCGACGGCGGCAGTGGCCCGCTGCAATCGGCTGAGTTCTTCGCCACGAACGGGACCGTTGCGTCCGCTGCGGCAATGAACGTGGCGCGCAGCCGGCAGTTCGCGGTCGTTCTGAATGACGACCGGGTGCTCGTGGGCGGAGGTGTCTCGACTGGAGGCGGAACCACCAACTCGGCGGAGATTTACGACGCAAGCGCGGATTCATGGACCAAAACCAGTGCCATGGCGGAAGCGCGTGCCAATGCGACTGCCGCGCTCCTGGCCGATGGACGCGTGCTAATCGCCGGCGGCGACAACTCGGGAAACTCCACTGATACGATCGAAATTTTCGACCCTTCGACCGGCAACTTCAGTTTCGCGGGAACGCTTTCTGCCTCGCGGACCAAGCACGCAATGGCGACGTTACAAGATGGCCGCGTGCTCATCGTCGGGGGATCTGACGGAACCAATCCTCTGGCTTCTACCGACATTTTTGATCCTTCCTCGGGAACTATTAGCGCCGGACCAAGCCTGGCCAGGGCGCGCTATTCGCATTCCGCAACCACGTTGCTCAACGGGCAGGTCGCAGTCATCGGCGGAAGTGGCTCGGACGGTAACGGCGGTACAACAGATTTGGCCTCGGTAGAAATTTTCGATCCGTCAACCGGAGCATTTACTCCCGCAACCGCGACATTGACGACTGCGCGCGAAGCTCATCAGGCGTATCTGTTACCGAAAAATAACAGTGTCTTAATTGTTGGAGGAACTTCGGACGGCACGGTGCTAGCGTCGTCTGAACTGTTTACCTCGCAAGCCTCTCCGAGTGGCGGCGCCTGGACTTACGCTGTTGCCGCCAGTGGATCGAATGTCACGCCTCGTAACGCAACCACGGGAAGCGCCATGCAGCAGGACGGCCTTTTGTTGACAGCCGGCGGGAGCGATGCTTCGGGCAACGCGCTGGCCAGCACCGAACTGTACGCATTCCCCATCGTAAAGACCGATCAGGCCGATTATCCTCCGGGCACCACCGTCAACATTACGGGCGGCGGATTCAAGCCCCGCGAAAGTGTGACCATCACTCTCGTGGAGTCGCCATTAATTGACACCCACGGGCCCTACACAATCACTGCCGATGCGAACGGAAACATTTCGGACAGCAGCTTTGTGACGGACACGCACGACGAGAATGTGCGCTTTTGGCTGAGCGCGGTGGGAAGCCAGTCAGGATTGGTGGCGCAGAACACGTTTACGGATTCAGTTCAATTCAGCGGGGTTTCGGTAGGTTCCCAGGCTCCAGCGGCGGTTCTCCCCGGTACTTCGGCCACTTTCCCGATCTCGTTGTCGACTAGCGGGAACGGGAGCACGGGCTGTACAGTTACGCTAACTATTACGGGCGGTCTACCTCCTGGCGCAGCGTCCTTGTTCAGCCCAAACCCACTTACTAACAACACAGGTAACCAGTCCACACTCACTGTCACCCCGAATTCGACCACCACGGCTGGTAACTACACCTTCACAGTCCAAGCGACTGCACCTGCTGTTAGCGGGGGTCAGGGATGCAGTGGGGGAACATTTACGGCTACTGGAACGCTGCACGTCGCAGGAACGGCGACCCACCTTTCAGTTGCCGGATTCACCTCTTCCGCAACATCCGGCACACCAGGCACATTCAGTGTCACCGCTCTCGATAGCAATAACAACAGCGCGATCGGTTATACCGGGACAGTTTCTTTCACCAGCTCTGACGCACAGGCGACCTTCTCGCCAACTTCTTACGCGTTTGTTGGCGCGGATAACGGAACGCACACGTTCACCAATGGCGCGACGCTGAAAACGGCTGGTACTCAGTCGATTACAGCTACCGACACGGCTCACAGTACATTTACGGGATCGCAGACCGGAATCACAGTAAATGCTGCAACTGCTAACTCAATTGCAGCTACAGCGGGGACGCCTCAGAGCGCTCCCGTCGGCGCCGCGTTCGGCACCCCGCTACAAGCCCCGGTGAAGGACGCATTTAACAACCCGGTCGCGAATGCAACCGTAACATTCACAGCCCCGACGAGCGGCGCAAGTGGCAAGTTCGCGAATAACACAAATACGACGACCGCGACTACGAACAGCTCCGGCGTGGCCACAGCCTCTGCGTTCACGGCAAACACCACAACTGGGTCTTACACTGTAACCGCTTCTACGAGCGGCGTGGCGACTCCCGCGAGCTTCTCGCTAACTAATACGGCCGGTCCAGCTACAAAGTTTGTGGTAAGCGCACCAGCGAGCGCCACCGCAGGGACCCCAATCTCGGTAACAGTAACGGCTCAAGATAGCAACGGGAACACTGCGGCGGGCTATACCGGAACTGTGAAGTTCACGCTTGGAACGACTGATGCCAGCGCTACGCTTCCGACCAATTACACCTTCGTTTCCGGCGATGCCGGCGTTCACAGTTTCACAAACGGATTCACGCTGGCGAAGGCAGGATCGCAGACCGTAATCGCGACCGACACAGCGACGGCGACCATCACCGGTACCAGCGGCAACATCACCGTTGGCGGCGGCACTCCGAGCAAGCTGGTATTTGGCCAGCCGTCGAGCAACGCCTTTGCGGGCAGCCAAATTTCACCGCCGGTCACGGTCCTCATCCAGGACCAGTTTGGTAATGCGACCAACAGCACTGCCAATGTCACGATAGCGATCGGCACTAATCCGAGCAGCGGGACACTCGGCGGGACTACGACCGTAGCAGCAGCCGGCGGCACTGCGACGTTCTCAACACTGTCCATTAATAACGCCGGCATCGGCTACACCTTTTCCGCCAGCAGCATCGGACTTACGGGCGCTACCAGCAGCAGCTTCAATATCGAGTCAAATCTCGCGTTCACCTCGGCTGTAGTGACCGAGATCGCGAGTGCATGCTCCCCGCAGGTGACGCTGCAACGCCAGAACAGCGGCGGAAGCGCTGCGTCGCTACCGATCAGCGAAACGGTATCGTTGAGCGCAAACATAGCGAGCACCACGTTCTACAGTGACGCGAGTTGCGCTACTGCACTCACCGGCGGAAGTTTGACCATTGCGGCCAATCAAAGTTCTGCGTCGTTTTTCTTTAAGAACACTTCGGCGACGGCACCTCCGTTCAACATTCTTTTAACTGGCGGTAAGACCACCGACACGCTCGTCACGACCACTGCGCAGTCGGAATCAGTCGTTCCAAATATTGCATTCATGAACGGACCTTCGGCGAGTACCGTAGGTCTGTGTTCGGCCACAGCGGCAAAGATCGTCGCGGTGGACGGCAGCGGCACCATAATCGCGCCGAGTGCCGCGATTTTGGTTAATCTTGCGACATCGAGCGCGAACGGGGCCTTTTACAGCGATCCTGGCTGCGTGACGGCGATCACCTCGATCCAGATATCCCCCGGCAATAAGAGCGGCGCAATGCCGTTCTACAAAGACAATAGCGCCGGGACACCCACGCTGACCGCCACGGCTGGTCCTGCGTCGGACACGTTTCAGGCTTCAATCACGAAAGCTACGGCAGTATTTGCCAACCTGAGCGCGCCAACGATTAACTTCGGGAGCACGCCGACGACTTTCTCCGGCGCGGTTAATAAGTCCGGCACTGTTGTCGCGACCGGCACAGTTATGGTTACACTCGCCGGAACCACGGGGCCGATCTCACAGACTGCGACCCTCGGCGCCAATGGCAATTTCTCCGCTTCGCTCGCGACCGGAACCATACCGACGGGCACATATACGATTCAGTACTCGTATCCGGGCGACAAGAACTTTAGCGCGCCGACTCCGAACCCAAACGTCAGCAATTCGCTCACAATAAATGCAGCCGCGACTACCACCTCAATCAGCGCGCCTACCGTAACGTTTCCTGCAAACGGCAGTGTGACCGTCACAGTTAGCTCGACGGGCCTTACGCCGACCGGCAACGTGTCCTTGACGGTAGATGGCGGAAACCCAATCAGTCAGGCTTTGAGCAACGGAGCAGCAGTGTTCTCCCTCACAAGCCCTGCAGCCGGCACTCATAACGTGAGCGCCAGCTACTCAGCGCAGGGCAATTTTGCCGCGAGCTCTACTACGGGCGCCCTGCATGTGGACTATTCGGCCCCAACACTGACGAGCATTAATCCGACCAGCGGAAACCTGAACAGTACGTTAAATGTGGTCTTGACCGGAGGCGGATTCTTCAGTGGTGCAACCACAGTTACCTTCGGATCCGACATCACGGTCAACAGCGTTATCGTGGGCAGCCAGACTCAGCTGACGGCGAACATTACTATTCCGTCTACTGCTGCAATCGGGCTCCACGGTGTTTCTGCGACCAACCCAACTCCAGGTGGCGGGACGGCAACACTTTCAAACGCTTTCAACGTCCTCAACCCGACTACAACCACAACTGTGACCTCGTCTCTGAATCCCTCAACGTTCGGGCAGCCCGTAACATTCACAGCCACAGTGACGAGTCAGGCGGGAACGCCGACTGGCAACGTGATCTTTTACGACGGCGCCTGCGGGGTTAATGCATTGAGCGGACCGCTCCCGCTTAACGCGAGCGGTGCTGCAGGCTTCAGCACCTCCGCCCTGAACGGGGGCAACCACACGATTAGTGCCTGCTTTGCGCATAGCGGAATCTTTTTAGATAGCTCCGGCAGCGTGAGCCAACAGGTGAATCAGGCGATACCCACCGTGACTTTTAGGGGAGCGCCAGCTTCGGCCGAATTCGGCTCGCAGTTCTCGGTATCAGCCACTACGAACGCAAGCACAACTCCGACCATCACTGCCTCTGGGGCGTGCACAATTTCAGGCACAACCGTGACGATGACCAGCGGAGTCGGCATCTGCAGCTTGTTGGCCAGCTGGGCTGCAGACACAAACTATGTCTCGGCCACGGCGATGCAGTCTAGCAACGCGCTTCCGGCCACAGTGTCGGTGACGATAGCTGATACGACTGTCACTTACGATGGCACACCAAAGTCAGTTACTCCGACGGTCACGCCTGCGGTGGCTTTTGCAGTCACCTACACCGGAATTTCGCCAGCGGTGTATGCCACGAGTTCATCTGCCCCAACCGAGCCAGGTAGTTACACCGTGACTGCGACAGTCACTGATCCTAATTACGCGGGCACAATCAGCGGCACGTTGACGATCAGCAAAAAGGATCCGGCGCTGAGCTTGGCATTGCTTACAGGTATGCCAGAGCCCTCGGCGTACGGCACCCGCGTGTACTTCGAACTGACGACCGGAAACTCACCTTGTCCAACAGGCCAGGTGCAGTTCTTCGTAGACGGCGATAGCACTCCAAGCTCGACCGTTACTCTGAGCAACTCGCCTTGCACCAAGCAGCCGATTGAGTTCAGCACGGCAACACTAATCCCTGGAACGCACTCGGTAGATGCCGTGTACATTGGGGATGCCTACTACCTCGGCGAGACATCAGGTTCAGTTTCGCATCAAGTCGTTGCGAGTGCGACAACAGTTACGCTAGCCACGTCGGCCATGCAAGTATTCGTGGGCGACTCTGTTACCTTGACGGCGACAGTCACGCCGTCGAACAACGTAGACGGCAGCGCAGCTGCGCCCTCCGGGACGGTGCAGTTCTTTGAAGGTACGACCCTGCTAGGCGGGAACCCGTTGTCATCGAATACGGCGACGTTCACCATTTCCTCATTGGCCGCCGGTTCGCACAGCATAACGGCTACTTACGTCAGCGCGGACGGCGATTTCTCTAGTAGCAGTTCGCCAGTGAGCCTCGAGACGGTGGACAAGATCACCCCGACCATTACTTGGGCCAACCCGCCGGACATTGTCTACGGCACCAGGCTTAGCGCCACGCAACTGAATGCCACCGCGACTGACCAGCACAACGGAGGTACAGCAGTTAACGGCACGTTTGTCTACAATCCGCCGATCGATACTGTTCCGATAGTTGGAACACGCAACCTGACGGTCACGTTCACACCTGACGACACTGCGACCTATGGCAATCAGACGTCGTCGGCGACGATTAAGGTCACGCCTGCGACCCTGACGCTGACGGCAGATGATGCGTCGCGGCCTTACGGAGTGGACAATCCAACGTTCACATTCCAATACGGCGGATTCGTAAATGGTGACATCTCTGCGGTCGTAACAACAGCGCCCACGTGCAGCACTGAGGCAACCCCAAGTAGCAATGTGGGAACTTATCCTGTCACCTGCTCTGGGGGCCTGTCGGCGAACTACATCTTTAAGTATGTAGATGGAAAGCTGACGGTGAATCCCGTAACTTTGACGGCTTCGGTCGTCGGCGATCCGACAAAAACCTATGACGGCACGACAATAGCTACGCTGACTTTGGGGAACTTCTCGCTCTCTGGTGTCGTGGGAGGCGATTCAATAGTCGTGACCAAGACCACCGGTACATACAACAGTCCCGACGTGGTCTCAGCCAATGCTGTGATAGTCACTCTGGGGATCAATGATTTCACCCCCGGGACCGGAACGCTGTTGACCAATTACACATTGCCCACTAGCGCCAGCGGCACAGGCCACATCACGAAGGCGAATGCAAACGTCATCATAACGCCATATAACGTGATCTATGACGGCAGCGCGCATACGGCAACAGGATCGGCCAAAGGCGTACAAGGCGAGTCTTTAGCGGGCCTGAACCTGAGCGGAACGACGCACACCAACGCCGGGGACTTCTCGACTGATCCCTGGACGTTCACCGATGTGACCGGCAACTACAACGACAAGAGTGGCACGGCGCAAGACCATGTCGACAAGGCGGACGCGACCATTGTAGTGACGGGGTATAGCGTAACCTACAGCGGAGCGGCGCACACAGCCATGGGTACAGCGACGGGAGTGCTAGGCGAGAGCCTGAGTGCGTTGGACCTTAGCGGCACGACACACACCAATGCCGGGGACTATCTTACCGACCCGTGGACGTTCATCGATGTGACAGGCAACTACAAGAACAAGAGCGGCACTACGCAAGACCATATCGACAAAGCAGACGCAACCATTATGGTGGCGGGTTATGGCGTGACCTACAACGGAACGGCGCACACCGCTACGGGCACGGCGAAGGGTGTGCTGGGGGAGAGCCTAAGTGGGTTGGACCTGAGCGGCACGACGCACACTAACGCCGGAGACTACCTCATCGACCCGTGGACGTTCACCGATTCCACGCAGAACTACAACAATAAGAGCGGGTCGACCCATGACCACATCGAGAAGGCAGATGCGAACATTGTAGTTACGGGTTATAGCGTGACCTACAACGGCGCAGCGCACATGGCCACGGCCACTTCCAAAGGCGTGCTGGGCGAGAATCTGAGCGGATTGGACCTGAGCGGCACGACGCACGCCAGCGCCGGGGACTATCCCACCGATCCGTGGGCGTTCACCGACGTGACCGGCAATTACAACAACGCCAGCAGCACAGTGCATAACCATATCGATAAGGCAGACGTCACCATTGCGGTGGCGGGTTATAGCTTGATCTACAACGGAACGGCGCACACTGCCACGGGGACAGCGACCGGTGTCGCTGGGGTGGACCTCAGCGCGAGTCTAAACCTCACCGGGACGACGCACACCAACGCCGGGGACTATCCGACTGATCCCTGGACGTTCACTGACGTGACCGGCAACTACAACAACAAAACCGGCACAACGAATGACCACATCGACAAGGCGAGTGCAACCATCATTGTGACACCCTACTCCATTATCTATGACGGATACGCGCACATCGCGACGGGAACAGCAAAAGGGGTATTGAACGAGAGCCTGAGCGGATTGGACCTGAGCGGCGCGACACACACCAGCGCCGGGGACTATCCGACCGATCCCTGGGCGTTCACCGACGTGACCGGGAATTACAACAACAAGACCGGCACGACGAATGACCACATCGACAAGGCGACACCAATGGTGTGGTGGGCCAATCCCGCGAATACCATTTATGGTACGGCCCTTAGCGGCACGCAGTTAAACGCAAGCGTCACGGGTGTGAGTGGTTCTGCCCTGCCCGGAACAGCAATGTACACGCCGAGTGCGGGGACTGTACTGAATGCTGGAGGTGGGCAGACACTTTCGGTGAGTTTTGTCCCGACAGATACAACGAACTATAACAATGCTAGCCGAAGCGTGTTGCTTAATGTGCTCAAGGCAACGCCCACAATGAATTGGGCTAATCCCGCCAACTTAACGTATGGAACAGCATTGAGCGGCGCACAGTTAAACGCGACCTTTACCTGGGTGGTGAATGGCACAACCGCTACCGTTCCGGGCACAGCGACCTACACTCCACCCTCAGGAACCGTACTCAATCCGGGCACTCAAACTCTCTCCGCGAATTTCGTGCCCACAGACGCCGCAAACTACAACAGCGCTACGGGAACAGTCGCGATTATCGTGACGTACGGCGCATGCAGCTCGGCAGTCGGTAGCGGGGGCGTCATTCTGCCGCCAATCAACAGCGACGGAACCAGTGTTTATAAGCGGCAAGGTGGAAGCACAATTCCAGTTAAGTTCCGAGTATGCAGCGCTTCGGGAGCATCCATCTCGAACCCCAGCGCCGTCTTTGCCGGGACCGGGGGCGCGTTGACCATGTTGAGTGCCGTGCGGGGCACAATTGACAACGTCAATGAAGTTGTCGGGACTGATATTCCAGATGCCGCTTTCCGCTGGGATGCTTCTGGCCAGCAATGGATGTTCAATATGGCCACTGCTAACCTGACGTCAGGCAGCACTTACACTTTCCGAATCAACCTGGCTTTCGGAAACATCACCTTCGTCATCGGAGTGAAATAATTTCGGGAGTAGGTACTTGTTGAAATTTATTTTTCATCAAAACGGCTCCTCTAATTTTGCTTCCATTTGGCTTTCAGGTTTCGGGATCAAGGGAGGATTCTCTACCGACTCGTGATATTCAAGCCGCTTCCCGTCGATCTTCTTGATGGCTGCGTTACGCGATGACCATCATCCATCTTGCACCTGTTCCAGCGAAACTGAAATTCATTCAAATAGTTGGGCAAGTGTTTCCGACTCACGCTGTGAAATGTTCCCCTGACACCGCGACGAACTAGAGAACACCCCTTCCACTGTGTTTGAGTGAATGTCAGTTATCGCGTTATCGCCCCATGGATGCCTCCGGATTGCTTCCCATTACAATCCGGCATTTTTGGAGAATAAATGAACAAGGGAGAGTTCGTCAGAAAGCGGGATAGCTCTCATCAGTAGAGCTGGCACAGGCATTGGCTCGCGGCCCCCTCAGTTTGGCGAGCGCGGAGCACAGTCGTGGTTGACATACACCACTCCTCTATGGCGGCCATCGCGATGCCTCGTACCGTCCGGCTTGATAACAATTTTCAATACACCTGCCTGGTCAGATCAAATCCTACAAATATCTTTGAAGGCTTATCCGCCGTGGGGTCAGCAAGGAACGTCGCATTTGTACCAGCACGTTGCGACACAGTCACACCTGGACCATTTGTAAATCCGAAGGTAAAGGCATGCCTCCAAATCTTCTTCTGAATACCGAAGGCATACTCGGGACGATGAATTGCCAAGTCTCGTCCATTCACCAAGGTTGGAGTTCCCTCGAAAACGAGGGCGACTGTAGGACGGATATCCACCGCCGCACCAACTCCCAAGGAAAATGTGTCCGCACAGGGACGAGCACCGAACGAGGGACTAATACCTGCGGCGAATCGAGCACTGCAAGGTTGATACGGTAAGGGAACGGCAAGAGAGCTATTCAGATCTGCTAGTAAAGGCCGATTGTGAATCGAGAAAGTTGGCACGAAATAGAATTGGGCTCGTTGCGCGATACTACGAGAAACAATCAACTCAAAGTTCTCGGTAAAGTTCCTTTGAAAATTGTTTTGACCGTCAATGGAAAATCGCACGGCTGCATTTACGGGGTTTCCGTTGTGCTCGTCGAGGAAGTTGTAAGCAGCCATGAATTCAATCGGCCTCCCGATCACACTGGGGGATCGAAATGCGCTCACAGAGAATTTTGAAGTGACGCCGTATGCAAAACCAAACGACGGAACCGCAAAGTCATCCAGTCCTAACAATGTGTCCCCACGACCGGGGCCTGTGAATGCTGCCTCGAACGGAAACCGGTGAGTGAAATTTATGTAGAGTCCGTGCCGCTCCAGTGGTCGCCCGGTGGGAAGGCTGAATAGACGGTCATCTCCAGGCTTGTAGACCTTGGCTGTCTGTTTTTCTTTCCCAGGCTCCGTATCTGTAGGAGAAGAGTTCTGTGAGGATGATTCCGCCTGAGGGCCGGTCTGCGCACCGGAAGTGTTTTGGTTGTTTGCTGTCTGCGGAGCATCCTTTTCTCGAATAGTATGTCTCGTCAAATCGACAACGTACTGCTTCCCTTCCCGTTCTATAACAATCTGAGACGCGGAACCTTCCACGAACGTAATTCCTAACTGTTGTGCGGTAACGACGCCCACGGGATTCGTGTCAGGAGCTTGTTGACCAGTTGCCCCCGGAGGATTCTGCGACAGAGCGAACCTGGTTAGAACTGAAACACAAGCAAAGATCAGCAGGTTCGTCCGGTACTTAAGAAAAGTTTTACAGCACATGGTCTCGTTCCTCGTTTGTCTGATTTGGCATGTCGTAAAACTCACGCTTTTGCGCGTCGGGCTGTGGAATGTACAACGAACAAACGCATCTCTGGCACACCGGATTAGTGGGGATGTCCAGATGTTCTCGAAACTGTAATGCCGTGGGTCCGTTCACGATTTCATCGAGAGATTGCCTGTGAATGTTCCCTAGAGAAGGATGGAAGAAGCAGGGTCGTACCTCGCCTTCCGCGTCAATCACGGCAGAAACCCAAGGTGCATTGCAGCGCGGCGACAGAGGGGGTAATTGGCCAAGAGCTGCGCGAAAGTGAAGCACAACGCGACGTAACTTAGCCGGAGTTTCGACCACGAACTTCGACTCTAAATCGCCTTCATATTCGCGAATGAGTTTTTCCACTTCCGCTTCAAGTTTGTCGATCGAACTGGCATCTAGGACAATTCTCTTTTGGCTGTCTGTGCTCCAGCCGTTGGGATGGTGGTAGGCCTTTGAATTAGCATCTACCGCGAGAAAAGATATAGACGTTAGCTGATGTTCTTTTGCGGTATCTACAGTTGCGCAAATGGAATGGTGATTTAGTTTTTGAACCGTACATCGAGCACGAATCGGGATGTCTGGCTTGATCCGTCGCACCGCGATAATGCCAGACAACATTCTTTCGAAGGCTCTTGGAACACGCCTAACGGTATTGTGCAGAACAGGGGGTCCATCGAGAGAGACGATGATGTCATCAATATTTGCGGCGACAGCTTCTGCCTGGGATTCCAATAGCAGGCCGGCTGTCAACAATGTGACGCGGATGCCTTCTCCGCGCAGTGCTCCTGCGAGCTGGAACAATTGGCTATTCTTCTGTGGTTCACCGCCTGAAAATACTACCCACTGAACTCCTAGCTTTCGCAACGAACTCAGCTGACGCTCAAAATCCGCCGTCGTAATTTCTTTTGCGTCGCGAATCTTCCAGATGTCGCACATGACGCAACGACAGTCACACTGATTATGCGGAGAGATCACCAGTACCGGAAGCTTGACAACGCGCTGAGCTGAAAGATAGTTATCAATTCCAGTTCTTTGGCTTGAGATCGAGATGGATACGAGGTGGCTCATATGTTGATCTCACGCACTCAAATGCTGGCAGCAAACAAATAGAACTTTGACGGCTTTCGCTTCCGCAAGAAGAAAGCTTTCGCCGGTCGAAGCAGCCAGCGAATGCCGTACCAAGGTTTATGCGCGCTCCACGCAAGCCCCAATTCGTCTTCCAGGCGACTCAGGACTTCAGGCGTAAGGTATTCACAGGCTTGCATGTCGTCAGGCGAGATGTTGAACTTCTTCGCAAAAGTTGACCGTTTCTCTGCCAACATCTCTTGACCATCTCGTTCGCTGTTGTAAAACGGAGAATCCGCAACGATCAGATACCCTGGACGCCGCAAACACCGGGCAGCCTCCCGTAACGTCTGCTGATAATTGGCGGAGTAGTGTAGCGAGGCATTAAAAATGGCGATATCAAATTGGCCAGAAGCGAATGGAAGATTGTCCATCTCGGCCTGAACCCGAACAAACGGCCGTTTGATGTGAGGAAAATAACGTCGGCCAGCGCCTAGGCCGTCAGCACTGTTATCGAGCAAATCGACTGCAACCGGACGATGCCCACGGCTGGCGAGCCGATAACTCAGCCAACAGTTGCCTGCGCCAATATCCAGAACATCGCAGCCGGCAGGACTAGCTTTCTCAATTTCCGCGAGAACCTTATTAATCAGGTATCGGTACGTGCTGGCGCGGACGGTCCACTGCCAACAATTATTGCCGGTGAGGTCAGAAAATGGCAGCGCAAGATAGTACTCATCGGACGATGACCCGCGACCTTCTTTCGCCCGAACCATCTCGTACTCACGAATGAAAGGAGAAAAATGGAACTCGCGTTCTTGGGGAAGCCCGCGCAGAATCCCGCCAATATATAAGAACTCGAAACCGCACTTGGAACACCGCTGCTGGTCGTCCGGGTGGGACGTTTGAAGCTCTTGTTTGCAGACTGGGCAACGCAACGCAATTGACAGATGCGGAGGCCGAGTGAACTCTTCCGTAACGTTGGTAGACGCGGTCAGCATCGTTTGTGTCTGACTCATACGTCCTCACGTTGGAATTTCAGCAGGATGTGATCGGAGAGGACGCGTATACCCGGACAGCCATCCAAAAGACGGTCCATTCGGAACGCGAACTGAAGAAACTTTGGAAAACGAGTGATCCAGGATTCGACATAGCTTGGTGGCACGAAGAGACCAACTCCTTTCCAGGACACCAGTCGAAACTCTGGAGCAAACGTTCGAGCGAGCGAAAGTACCCCAGGATAATGCATGCGAATCGCCGCCCCGGGCGCAAGTCTTCCGTTAACGCCCGCCCGTCTTTGACGCCGGAATGCCTTTTGCAATTGTCTGTGGGAGAGATACCAAACCACCTCCCACATACAAAATGGGCCCATTAAACAAAGCAATACAGTTGCCTTTGGTTTCAGGAGAGTAGATAGATCGACGGCAAATTGCTTAAGATCTTCAAAACAATTAGGCGCACCAAAATTCGAAACTGCTCCATCAAAGGGACCTTGATCCGAAAGCGTTGAGATATTTTCGGCGGTCAAGACCCGTAGCTTAACTTTCTCAGCGGCGCTGTCACGAACTCTACGTTCTGCCACTCTGATCATTTCTTTCGAGCTGTCGCAGGCGATAACGTTCAGTCCTTGCTCTGCCAAGAAACAAGCATCAACGCCAGTACCGCACCCAAGCTCAAGTACCCGGCTTCCGGTTGGGAACGCCTTCTTGAGCTCTCTCCACACTGACAAACGTTGCGCCTGCCCTATGTTTGAATAGGTGAACACTTTGTCGTAGTCGGCAGCGATAGCGTCGAATGGGGCGGCATAGATCGGTGTTTGTGAGGCGGCCATTGGGTCAGCTCTCCACCTCGGACGCTGAGGCGAGCAGATTCGACCGGTAATCGCCAATCTTGGTTTGTAGCTTGGACATGAGTGACAAATCTTGTGCGGGGTTACCTCTCAACCGCTCAAGTTCTACTTCGCTACGAAGTAGCTGATCGGCAAAGCTGTAGAACCGGCGCGAATGCCGACCGCGTATTCGAACCTCTCTATCTGATCCGGTGCGCCAGGGAGTAAGGTTTTCTACGCGACCTTCGACTTCTGAGAAATAAGGAGTGCCCTTAATGGGATACGCGACTGTCGTAAAAAAATATCTGGGTTTGTTGTCCTCACGTGCTGGATCGTGGCCTCGATGTCATCGATTTGCTCGCCTTCGTATCCCCACATGAGAAACATCCCCGTTTGAATCCCATGTGCACGACAGAGGGAAACCGCCTCTTGGACCTGGCTCACACTAACGCCCCGTTCCATTGCATCCAAAATCCGTTGGGAGCCACTTTCGGAGCCGATCCAGATGCGGAAGCAGCCAATTTCAGCCAGCGTGTTTACGATTTGCGGATTAAGTCTGTCGGCTCGGGAGATACACTCGAACGGCAGACGCAATCCACGGATCTTCAACTCGGCGGAGTACTGAAAGATCCAACCTGGATGCATGGTGAATACATCGTCGGCCATCCAGGCCATGTCAGGATGATAGCGATCAACCAGCATCGCGAGTTCATCCGCCACCGATGCGGGCTTCCTGCGACGATGCGTTTTGCCGAAGACTTGATGGCTACACCAGCGGCAATGATATGGGCATCCCCGCGCTGTGATGAGCGAAACAGAACCTAAGCTATGATGTTCGCGCCATACGCTGATGTATTTTTCGAGGTTGATGGCATCACGCGCTGGGAACGGTTGGGCGTCAATGTCTCGGATCTGCTCTCGCGGCGGAGTTCGAACAATGCCACGGTCATTGCCGACAAAAGCAATTCCATTCACTCGGCATCTCGCTTCCACGGATCGCGAAAGTAATGTCGGGATCAACTCTTCGACCGTGAGTTCCCCTTCGCCAATCACGACGATGTCAGCTCCTGCCTCCAAGTACTCCTCAACGTAAGCACCTGGTTCGGGTCCCCCCACTATGGTTTGCCAACCCGCTTCTTTAGCAACGCGCAATATTTCGATAACGTTGGGTCGGGTCATCAAATTGGCATAGACGCCAAGTATCGAAGGCGGCCCTTCGTTCAAGATGTCGAAGAGCTGTTGCCGCGATGAGAATGTCGAGTCGAAGATGTCTACATCGAATCCTTTGTTCCGCAGGTGCGCACAGATGTATAAGATCCCCAGTGGCGGATACGGCTTCATGATCTGAAGTTCTTTGGGATCTTCGTAGAGGAAGTAGCCGTGCGTGAGCAGGAGATCCATGCAGTTGCCTATTCGCAATCCCCATGCGGATGATGCGCGACAACTCCGTCACCAACGCTGATTGCTTGCAGTTGCACTAGGTTTGCAGTTCCACTCCCATTTAGGACGGTCGGAGTGTCGTTGCGACAAGTTTTCTCTAATTGCATGACTTCTTTCCACAACATCTGGGTTTTGTGTTCTTGCCATTCGCTCCCGGGGTGAAGGGGAAGCTTCCATTGGTCAACTTCGGCGTGCAAAGCCTCGTGTAGCGCCCGATAAAAATCCCCCGTGTAAGTTCCTCGAAACATCATCGACAGGTCTTCGCTGTCGGACCAATTAGTTTTTTCGCCTAGCTCTGCGTGAACTCGTTCGAAGA
>JAOAPG010000025.1 GCA_025462785.1 Acidobacteriaceae bacterium | reverse complement strand
ATGGGGTACGGAGCCCGAGCAGTTCAGCCATTCGCGTTACATCATTGCCTGGGCTTCAAATATCCACGGCAATAACGTCCATCTGTGGCCGTTCATCTCTGAGGCACGGCGTAAGGGCGCAAAGCTGGTGGTCATCGATCCTTACCGCACCCGCACCGCTGCTTGCGCCGATTGGTACCTGCCGATCAACCCAGGCACGGATGCAGCGCTCGCCCTCGGTATGATGCACGTCATCATCAATGAGAACTTGCTTGACGCGGAATACGTAAAAAACTACACGCTGGGATTCGACGAGCTGAGAAAAAAAGTTCAGGAGTATCCGCCCCAGCGAGTTGCAGAATGGACAGGGATTTCGGCTTCAGACATCGTCAAACTCGCTCGCGAGTATGCGACCACTCATCCAGCAGTGATTCGGGTGAATTATGGCGTGCAACGCTCCGAAAATGGCGGGACGGCCACACGCGTCATTGCCATGCTCCCTTGTATCACGGGATCGTGGAAGGACGTTGGCGGAGGCTTGCAGCTCTCAACCAGCGGCGCTTTCGAATTGAATGCCGCAGCGCTAAAGCGCGCCGACCTCATGAACGCTGCATTGGGTCGTCCAGTTCGCACCATAAACATGGTCAAGCTAGGGAAGGCTCTGAATGAATTGAGCGATCCGCCGGTCAAAGCCCTGTTCGTTTACAATTCAAATCCCGCAGCGGTTTGTCCAAACCACAACGAAGTAATTCGTGGCCTGCGGCGGCCAGACCTTTTCACCGTTGTTCACGAGCAATTCTTGACTGACACCACTGACTACGCGGACATTGTCCTTCCCGCGACCACATTTTTTGAGCACAAGGATTTGCAAACTTCCTACGGTCACTATTATCTGCAAATGTCGGATCAGGCCATCGAACCACTCGGCGAGAGTAGATCAAACGTGGAATTATTCAGGGCATTGGCCGAGCGAATGGGATTTAAAGACGAATGCTTTCGCGACTCGATCGACCAGATGGTGGATCAGGCACTCGCCTCGCCAAATCCGTGGCTGAAAGGAATCGATCGGCCAAAGCTGGAAAAAGAAGGCCACGTAAGATTGAACTTTGCAGCGGCTCACCCAAATTCGGAAACGCCATCCGCAGAGGCCCAGCGGATGTCACCAGATGGAGAATTCTTCCTTCCGTTCGCGTCCGGAAATTTCCCAACTCCGAGTGGCAAAGCCGAACTGTACAATGAATCACTCATCGCCGAGGGTCTGGATCCGGTCGCGAATTTTGTTCCACCCTGTGAGTCGCGTCACGGCGGCGATGCCAAGAGGTTTCCGCTGGAACTCTTGGCGCGCAAGGCCGATAACTTTCTCAACTCAACATTTTCAAACCTGCCTTCAGTTCAAGAGATGGAGGAAGTAGGATTGCTCGAAATGAACCCGCGAGACGCCGAGGAACGCGGCATTTTCGATGGCGACAAAGTAAAGGTTTTTAATCGCCGAGGAGAAATCGTTTTGAAGGCGCGAGTGGATGGCCACGTGCAACCCGGAGTAGTGTCCGCGCACCTGCACTGGGCAAAACTCAGCCTCGATCATGTAAATATTAACGTGCTCACATCAGAAAAACTTACTGACATGGGCAACTCCGCCACGTTTTATTCCGTCTTGGTTGAGGTAGGGCTTTTTCGGCCAGCCTGCTGAAGTAACAAGACAACAAACTCGATCAGGCATTTTGGACGGTATCCACTGCTCTACCGTATAATTGCGGTTTTCCATAATCCAGTAATTTGAGGTCGTAGCGATTCATCGCTTTCATCAGGATAACCCTGTCCTCCCCGAGGACAGCTCGCAGTCATCCCCGGTTAGCTTCTCCGGCCTTTTCCTATCTTTTTCTTTTGTAAAGGTGCGTCCGTTAGTGCGCGCTTTCACTATGCTTGTGGCCGCAATCCTAATGCTGTGTTCGTTGGGTGTGGCGCAACAAGAGCTGGTTACGGAAGTTGTTATTCACGGCAATCGTCGCATACCGGCGGATACAATTCGCGCCCGTATTTTTACCCGGCCCGGTGATGTTTACGATCCAGCGGCAATTGAGCGTGATTTCAACTCGCTTTGGAACACCGGGTACTTTGAAGACATTCGCGTTGAGCGCGAACAGACTCCAAAGGGATGGCGGTTGCATATTTACGTAAAGGAACGCCCGACCATTCGCGAGATCGACTACGTGGGATTGAATGCGGTGTCAAAGAGCGATGTCCTCGATCGCTTCAAGGAGGCCAAAGTTGGACTTTCTCCCGAAAGCCAATACGATCCGACGAAAGTAAAGAAAGCTGAAGTTACCATCAAGGGTCTGCTCGCAGAACATGGAAGGCAGTTCGCCACGGTTCGCACTGAGGTTCGCCCTATCCCTCCTGCCGCGGTCAGTTTGACATTCGTGATCAAGGAAGGCCCTAAGGTCAAAGTCGGAAAAATCATTTTCCAAGGGAATAAAAACGTCCCAAGCCGCATTCTGCGCAGCGCGATGAAGAACTTGAAGCCCATCGGGGTTCCGCATTCCATCTTCCTCGAGAATTTATTAGCCAAGACTTACGACGCGACTAAGCTCGACGAGGACACGGAGCGCGTGCGTGCGGAATACCAGAATCGCGGCTACTTCAAAGTGTTGGTGCAAGATCCCAAGACAAATATCCATGACACCGGGCACAGTGGCTTCCACGTTCCTCTTCTGCAGGCTGGACCAGGAAAGGCGGTAGACATTATGATTCCGGTCGAAGAGGGCGACCGCTATAACCTGGGTGCCATCACGTTCAAGAACAATAAGGCGATCACAAACGTCAAAGCTCTGCGCTCTCTGTTCCCAATCAAGGATGGTGATATCTTCAGTCGTGAAAAAGTCGCCAAAGGGCTCGAAGCGCTACGCAAAGCCTATGGGCAGTACGGATACATCAACTTTACGTCGATTCCGAATACTACTTTCGATGAGCAAAAGAAACTTGTTTTCCTCGATATCGACGTAGACGAAGGAAAGCAATTTTTTGTCCGCCGCATTGAGTTTTCAGGCAATACAACCACGCGTGACAAAGTTATACGCCGTGAGATTGCGCTGGAAGAAGGCCAGGTTTACAACCAGCAATTGTGGGAACTCAGCCTGCAGCGCTTGAACCAACTGGGATACTTCGATCAGCTTAAACCTGACGATCCCAATGTGACGGATCGCCACCTTGACGAGAAAGAAGGCACCGTCGACCTGACCCTCAAAGTGAAAGAGAAGGGTAAAAATCAAATCGGACTCACCGGAGGCGTGAGCGGGCTTGAGGGAGCCTTCATCGGCCTGAGCTATAGCACGAATAACTTTCTTGGACTCGGCGAAACACTCACCGTACAAGCGCAGATTGGAAATTTGCAGCGCAATTTAATGTTTGGCTTTACCGAACCGTATCTTTGGGATCGCCCGCTGCAGTTCGGCTTCACCGTCTATGGGCGGAAATATACCTACGATCAAGCCCGCCAGTCTGCAATCTTGACGGGGCAACAATTAGCGCTCACGAACGCCGAGTTGCAGCAACTCCAGAACTATACGCAATCGAGCAAAGGCTTCACGACGTCACTGAACTATCCGCTGCATCGCTCTTTTAAGCGAGTTGGCATCAGTTATTCCTACGATGTTTCCTCGCTGGTCGCGCTGACTACAGCGGCCAAATCGTTGTTTAACTATTTGGCTTTCAGCGGAGTCAGCGGTCCAAGCGCTCTCAACGGGATTGTGACCAGCAAGGTGATTCCCAGCTACTCGAAAAATACGCTCGATTCCGCGAACTTTCCCCACGCTGGTAGTAGCACATATTTCGCCGCTGAAATTTCAGGATTAGGCGGTACCGTAAAGACCGTCCGTCCGGTCTTTGAATACAAGCACTTCAAGCCGGTCCAAAATCACAGGAATACCATCGGCTACAGACTGCAAGCATCATTTATGAGCGGGTACGGAGGTTTGGTCGAGCCACCCTTCCAACGCTTCTACATGGGAGGCGAAAACGATATTCGCGGATTCGACATCCGCTCCATCTCTCCAGTGGCTTTTCTACCTAGCGTGATCACCGTCCCACTGCGAAATCCTGATGGATCCGTAGTTAGCAAAAACCCTCTGAATCCAGCGCAGGGAGCTTACACAATCCCGGTCCCATCCGATCAAATCGTGTTCCCTGGCGGCGATGCTAGCGTAGTGGCCAACTTGGAATATCGATACACCATCGCGGGTCCGGTGGCCCTCGTACCGTTTATGGATATCGGCATTGATCCGGTGTTAAGACAGTCGCAACTGCTCATTAACAATACGCAATTCAACGCCATCAACGGCCAAGTGTATGGTTGCCCAGTGCTCGATCCGATCAGTTTTACTTGCATGGGAGGCATTACGCCTGGATCCTCGAGCTCGTTTCCTAAGTTTTCCCAGCAACTCCAGGTCTTGGGAAGTACGAATTGGAAGCCGCGAATGTCGACTGGACTCGAATTGCAAATGTTCTTACCTGTCGTCAATGCACCTTTCCGCATTTACTACGCCTACAACCCATTGCGGCTTGATGAGATTGCCGGATCGCCGATTGCGATCACAAGAAACATGTTCCCTGTGGGTGCTGCTGGTGATTACACGTATCAACTTACGCGAAACACTTACTCCCCACACTACTTGTTGCGAGAACCGCGCAAGACATTCCGATTCACGGTTGCCACAACGTTCTAATGCGGCGACTTGCTAAGGTTCGCGGTTTGACGCGTAATGGAAGCTGCACCTATAATGATTTGCAATACGCCCCTAAGGTACATTCTGTCCGGGGTGATCAGCACGCTTCAGGTTCACGCTAATGTTTACGAGTCAGCGGGCCTTGCTGACGTCGAACCAGGCTGACCAGAGGGTACGGCCCACGTTCACAATAAAAGATCTGATTAATACCCGACAATTTGAAGGAGTTTTGAAACCTCATGACAAGTAAGCTCGTGCGATTTTTAACGGCTTCAGCATTCGCCTTCTCGATTACGGTGCTGGCCCAAACCGAAGGCAATGCCGCCGCCGCCCTGCCTTCCGCCCCTAGTTCCCCTAGCGCTCCTGTCGCAACCGGATCAGGTAGCAAGATTGGAACCATCAACATCGAACAGGCCATCTTTGCCAGCAATGAAGGCCAACGAGATTTCGAAGCACTCAGCAAGAAGCTGGAACCAAAGCAAACCGAGCTCAAGGGACAAAACGACGAAATTGATAGTTTGAAGAAGCAGCTCAATACGCAGGGTGACAAGCTGAATGACGAAGCCCGCGGAAACTTGGTTAAGCAGATAGAGCAAAAACAGAAATCGCTTGAGCGCGCAGCTCAGGATGCCCGCGAAGACGCACAAAATCAGCAGAACGAAATTGCTCAGAAGATTCTGCAAAAGATGGCGCCACTCATCGTGAAGTATGCGGGAGACAATGGATTCGGCCTGATTTTCGATACTTCCAATCCTTGGCCGAACGGTCCTGTGCTCTGGGCAGGCCCCACTCTAGACATCACCAAGACTATTGTCGACTCATACAACGCACAATCGGGTGTTGCTGCTCCACTACGTCCGGCAGGAACAACGAGGCCAAGCTCTCCCACAGGTGGAACTAAGTCAACAGCGCCAGGTGCAACGAAGCCAGCTGGAACTACGACGCCAAAGTAGTCGGCGACACCTAATACCGGAAAGAAGTTCCCGAAAGCCGCGTTTCGACGCGGCTTTTATTTTTTCTTGCGACCCGAGAATTACACGCGAGAAAAGAGCGCCTTGGTGTCCATAAGGGATAGCAACTTGTATCTCAGGAGGACACTATGTTCGCCGACTCTCTTTGTGACGCACATTGGGACAACCAATCCCACCGCGGTTGGACGACGTTGCTTTCATTTGGATTGCAAGCATTGGCTATCACTATCCTGCTCGCGTTGCCGTTCCTTTACACGCAAGGACTGCCGGCGTTTCTCGCACCGCCACGGTTATTAGTGCCGATATCGGAGCGGAGGGCAGTTCAACCGCAGGCTCCGGCTTCGAATAGAAGGTGGGTAAGTATTGTGGCGGGCCATCCTTTCGTATATCGACGAAGCGAGACCTCGCACGCGGTGCGTCTCCCGGAGATTCCCAATGCCACGCCGCCGGACATCAGTGTAACTGGCCCCGGGTCAACCGGAGCCGGTGGTCCGGCAATTGAGGGGGTGAGTCTGTCGGGTGCTGGTCTCCCCGTCGTGATACCGCATCCACCTGTTTCGGCGCGTCATTTATTCATTTCCCACATGATGGAAGGCAATCTCATCCACCGCGTTGAGCCCAGCTATCCTGCCATTGCAAGGCAGGCCCGAATTCAGGGCATCGTTCTTCTACGTGCGACGATCAGCAAAGATGGAACGATCGAGAATTTGCAGTTGCTCAGCGGACACCCCATGCTTGCGCAAGCAGCAATCGAAGCTGTGAGTCAATGGCGATACCGCCCGTATTATCTAAACGGAGATCCTGCGGAGGTCGAGACTCAGGTGACGGTGAAGTTCACGCTCTCAGGCAGTTAGCGTGGGAGTAGCCCTGCGGTAACGTGGAGGCTCGAATCAGGGCGTCTATAATCAATCAGAGTAACTGAGAGAAGTAGACCAATAAAAGTGGCGACCATCGAAATCGCAAAGCGTGCAGCTACCCGTCCCACGTGGGCCGAAATCTCTTTAGCAAACTTGCAGCACAACTTTGGAGTCGTGCAGCGGCATATCAAGAATGGCGTAACGATTTGTGCCGTGGTAAAAGCGGATGCCTACGGTCATGGCGCGGTCGAGTGCGCTCTAGCGCTGGAAGAAGAAGGAGCGCGCTGGCTTGGAGTGACTTCGCTCGACGAGGCTATTCCGCTGCGCGAAGCGGGCATCCAGGCGCGTATTCTCCTGATGACGGGATTCTGGCGAGGCGAGCAAGAAGAGATCGTGCGCTTGGGCCTCACGCCCACCGTCTGGGAAGTCGGCCAAATCGAATTACTTGAACGCGCGGCTGCGCGGCTGGGGGTGTCGAAACATTCCATCCACTTGAAGGTGGATACGGGAATGGGGCGCTTGGGAGTTGCGATCGAAGATCTTCCTGGCGTGTGGTCGGCTTTGAAATCATCATCTCATCTCTCCCTCGAAGGTCTCTCAACTCATCTGGCTTCGTCGGAAATCCTGGATGCAATATCCGTACAGGAACAGTTGTCCGCCTTCGAAGA
>JAOAPG010000016.1 GCA_025462785.1 Acidobacteriaceae bacterium | reverse complement strand
TCAGAAAGTTCTGGCCGTAGTTGTAACTAAATCTGGAATCGTGCGGGATCGCGTGTTGCGCCTGGACATCTCTCAATCCGATCTGGATGTGGCCGCGAGGTTTATCAACGACAATTTCCGTGGCTGGACGATGGAGTCCATGCGCGCCGAAGTAGCGCGCCGTTTAGAACAAGAGCGCAGTGAATACGACGGGTTGATGGCATCAATCGAGTTGCTGTATCGGCAGGGCGCGTTGGCAGCTGATGAAGGCGTGCGGGTCGTGTTCGTCGAAGGCGCATCTAATTTGGTGAGCGGTGAACAGGACCGCCAACGTTTGCGCGAGTTGCTGCAGACTTTGGAAGAGAAGCAGAAGCTCGTGGAGCTACTCGGCGCGTACTTGGATGCCAAGCAGGAAGCCGTGCGGGTCGTGATCGGTTTGGACCACGCGCTGCCATCCATGAGGAATTTGGTTTTAATCGGCGCGCCAGCGCGAGTGAACGGTGAAGTTATGGGATCACTCGCGGTGATTGGACCGACTCGAATCGATTATCAGCACACGATGACCGCGGTTTCTTATATAGCGCAATTATTCGACAAAGTGTTAAACGAATCTGAGTAATGAATCGAGTAAGGTCATGCCAAGAACAAACGGAAAATCGGAAGTAGCACCGCAGCAGTTTGATACAGAGCATGAATTGCCACCGTCGGAAGACCAGAGGGACGATGCAAGCGGAAGTTCGACAGGACCACGCATTGTAAGCGACACGCAAGCAGAACCGCGCGAAGCCGAGATTCTCAAGCTGAAGGCAGAGCGTGATTCGCTGGTCGATCGCTTGGCTCGTCTCCAAGCTGAGTTCGAGAACGCTCGTAGGCGCGCGTCCCGAGAACAGCAGGATTTTCGTGAATTTGCCGCCGCTGACACCATAAGAACTCTTCTGCCCGTGCTCGATAGCTTTGAGCGTGCTTTGAAAGCTGCGCCCTCTGGAAAATCAGAGTTCCGCAGCGGTATCGATCTTATCCAGAAACAATTCGAGGATGTATTGTCCAAGCTAGGTCTACATCCGATTCCGGCCACTGGCGAACCATTCAATCCGCATCTCCACGAAGCGGTCGAAATGGTGGATACGGCCGACGCCGAAGATCACACGATTCTGGATGAATTTCAGCGCGGCTATAAGTTGAAAGACCGCCTCTTGCGTCCGGCAATGGTTAAAGTTGCCCGCAATCCCAGTAAGTAAGTCAATCAAAGCGAACTTGTCGCGAGAAATGGTAGGAAGGTAATTCTGACTAGTAACGTAAAACGTGATTACTATGAGGTTCTTGGGGTATCCCGAGAATCAACCGAACAAGAGATTAAGAGCGCTTATCGAAAGCTCGCTCTGCAGTACCATCCCGACCGCAATCCCAACAACCCCGACGCAGAGGAGAAGTTCAAGGAGGCGAGCGAAGCATACGCTGTCCTCTGCGATGGCGAAAAGCGAGCGACGTATGATCGCTTCGGTCATGCCGGGTTAGGCGGCAACGGCTTTGGTGGCGGAGGCTTTGGCGGGGCTGGATTCCAGGATTTCAGCGATATCTTCGGAGATATATTCGGCATTGGCGACATCTTTGGTGGCGGTTCCCGCAAGCGCTCGCGTGCGCAACGGGGAGCCGATCTTCGCGAAGATATCAATCTTGAATTCCAAGAAGCGGTATTTGGCACGGAGACCAAAGTCAGCGTTCGTCATCACGAGTCCTGCGAAGAATGCCGCGGCTCAGGTGCAGCCCCAGGCAAAGTACCCGTGACCTGTCGTTCTTGTGCGGGACAAGGACAAGTGCGGTATCAGCAAGGCTTCTTTAGTGTCGCTCGCACCTGCCCGACATGTCAGGGCGCGGGTAGCGTCATTACTGATCCGTGTGCGAAGTGCAAGGGTGAAGGCCGGATCCTTCGGCAGCGAAGCGTTGACGCAAAAGTTCCCGCTGGTGTGGAAGATGGAACCCGCATTCGTTTCACGGGATTAGGTGAAGCTGGCACACACGGAGGACCTCCGGGCGACCTCTATGTAGTGCTGCACGTGAAAGAACATCCCTTCTTTGAACGCGAAGGTAATGACCTGCATTGTGTTATCCCTGTTTCCTATGCTCAGGCAGCGTTGGGAGACGAAATTTCGGTTCCAACTCTGGAAGGGGAGCACACCTTAAAAGTTCCCGATGGTACGCAGTCGGGTTCGACCTTGCGCATCCGCGGTAAAGGTGTACCCGTTCTCAATGGCCATGGTAAAGGCGATCTATACGTCGAAGTTCGTGTACAAACTCCTACCAAGTTGAATAAGCGTCAGCGGGAACTATTACAGGAACTCGATGGTCTGACGAGAGTCGAAAACAAGCCGCAGCGCAGAACCCTCTTGGGTAAAGTAAAAGATATCTTCGGCTAAGGCTATCTAGAGCATTCGCAGTCGATGTTCCGCCGCGGGAGTCTCTTCCCATTCTGCCCTAGTGTTCGCCAGCCTCGCGTTACACTAGAGAGTTCATGACCCGCCGCCGCTGGATTGCTGACGAAGTCTCGGGTAACCGTGCTGTTCTCACCGGGTCTCACGCCGAGCATCTGTCTCGGGTCCTGCGCGCCCGCCTCGGCCAGGAATTCGACATTGCAAGTGGATCCGATCTACGGCGCGGCAGGATCATCGCGATTACTGAAAGCCGGGTCGAATTCGAACTGGGAGAAGCGGTTGCAGTCAGTCCAACTCCAAATGTTTCTCTGGCCATGTCCATTTTCAAATTCGACCGTATGGAATGGGCAATCGAAAAATGTACCGAGTTAGGCGTGACCCGGATCATTCCCGTCATCGCAAGCCGAACCGAGGCACATCTAGCTGCGGCTGCGTCGAAGCGCAGGGAACGATGGGAACGAATAGCCCTCCAGGCATCCGAGCAATCACGCAGGGTTGCGCCGCCAGAAATCAGTGGGCCAGTGAAGTTGAAAGAAGTTCTCGAATTGCCAGGTAGTTTGCGAATCGTGTCATCCGAAATCGAACAGGAACTCATGCTTAAAGAAGTTCTCGAATCGAGTGCATCCGACCAAAATGTAGTTCTCGCGTTAGGTCCCGCAGGTGGATGGACCGACGCCGAGTTAGATTTGTTTAATAAGGCGGGATGGATGTCGGTATCTTTGGGAAGCGCAATCCTTCGTGCCGAAACGGCGGCCATTGCTGCCACGGCTGTGATTTTCTCGGAATTGCGATAGCGATTGCCTTACCCTAGTGAATTCGAATTTAGGGCAGAGCCTTTTCCTCGGTCCTCTCTCTGCTATTCTCGACCAAATGGCAGCCCAGAAATCAAATAAAGCTTCGCGCGCTTTCGTAGCCGACGAACGCCAGTCCCAAGCCATCGAACACGCTCACGGACCGATGCTCGTAATTGCCGGCGCCGGTACTGGCAAGACTACGGTTCTCACGCGACGTATTGCCCGTTTGATCCGGGAAGGCCATGCTCGTCCCGACGAAATTCTTGCCGTTACTTACACAGACAATTCCGCGAAGCAAATGCGTGACCGCGTCCTCGCAGAACTTCAGGGCATTAACACCGACGGCCTGCAAGTCTGTACGTTCCACGCCTACTGCAACAGTCTGCTTATCCGCCGCGGTAAGAAGTTCGGAGTGCTGGATGACAAAGATCTTTGGATCTTCCTCCGCAAACGTCTTCGCGAACTGAACCTGAAATATTTCGTGAAGGCCGCAAATGTCTCCAAGTTTCTCGACGACCTTCTGGATTTCATGCGCCGCTGTCAGGACGAGCTAGTCGGTCCGGAAAAATACGCCGAATACGTCGAACGCCTCGAGCGTGGAGAGCTTCCAGTTCCGCGCGTTGGTAAGAGTAAAGACGCAAGCAGCCTCTCGGACGAGGAAATTATCGGGCGCTGCCGCGAGATCTCCAACGTCTTCTCAACTGTTGAGAAGATGCTTACCGACGAGAACCTAGGCACGTTTGGTCACATGATTTCTCGTGCCTATGCTTTGCTGGAGCAAGACTTTGACCTTCTCAGCCTCGAACGCCAGCACGCACGCTTCACCCTGATCGACGAGTTTCAGGACGCAAACTTCGCCCAAATAAAAATCCTGCAGAAAATTGCGGGCGAGGAACAGAACATCTTTGCAGTCGGCGACCCTGACCAAGCTATCTATCGGTTTCGGGGGGCATCGAGCGCCGCCTTTGGCCTTTTTCATCGTCATTTCCCAAATGCCAGGTCGGTTGTGCTCGATAGAAATCGCCGGTCGACCACCCCTGTGCTGAACTGCGCCTTCGCCGTTATCTCCAGCAATTCCGATGTCTTTACGGGAACCGCGTCAACATTCCAATACAAACGCTCTCCGCTGATCTCAGGGCGAGAAGAAGATGCGTTGCGGGAAGGGAAGAAGCTGCCGAGCATACCGGTCGAGACTGTGATTCTCACCGCCAAAGACGCTGAATGCTTTGATGTGGTCACCGAAATCCGGCAGCAGCAACGACAAAATCGGAGCGGATGGAAAGATTTTGCAGTTCTCTATCGTCAACATTCCCATCGTGACCAGCTGGCCGAGGAACTTGCGCAACAGGGAATTCCATTCTCGATCGAGAACATGGACGTAATGGATACACCTGAGGTGCGTGATCTGTTCGCTTGCCTCGGAGCCGTCTTTTCTACCAGCGATGGCGCCAGCCTATTTCGTGTGGCGGCGCTTCCTCAATTTGCTATTGATCCGGAAAAGTTGCGCGCCGGTATGCGTGCC
>JAOAPG010000444.1 GCA_025462785.1 Acidobacteriaceae bacterium | reverse complement strand
CATAGGCATATTGAATGAGAGCAATTTTTTTGGCGAAGGGGCTTTAGCCGGACAAGCGTTGCGCATGGTATCTGCGGCCGCTAAGTCGGATTGCGAGAATCTGCGAAACGATAAGAAAGCCATGATGGAAGCGCTTCATCGGGCACACGCGTTTTCCGACATGTTTGTAGCGTATTTGCTGGCGCGCAATATCCGTTATGAAGAGGACTTGGTGGATCAGCTATTCAATTCCAGCGAGAAAAGATTGGCTCGCGTCCTTCTGCTTCTCGCTCATTTTGGCAAGGAAGGTGTCCCAGAAACCGTGGTCCCAAAGGTAAGCCAGGAAACCCTCGCAGAAATGGTCGGGACGACGCGTTCGCGCGTAAGTTTTTTCATGAACAGATTCAGGAAGCTGGGCTTCATTCACTACGCCGGGGGTATAGAAGGCGGGCTACAAGTTCACAGTTCACTCCTTAATGTGGTTCTGCACGATTGAACGTTTCCCGCGTCGCGCGCCCGCTCACGAACAGCATTTCCACTTTGACCGCATTCCTCGTGTAACCAGCGAGTCGCAACTCGCCTTGAAGAACAGTCAACTGTTAAAGCAGAGTGAACAGCTCAACGAAGCCAATAAGAGTTTGCGCGAACTCACCGCTCGTAATGCTTTCATGTCCACTCCCATCGCTGGCTCCCAGGTTGCATGCTCATAGCGGGTTATTTACCTTACTCCAAGTAGGAAACGCCGTCGCAGGAGTCGGTGAGAAATTGCTAGGTTGAAAAGGCCCCTGCGAACTTGGCCACGCTTTCATGATCCATAATGGAAACGTCAATCGCTGGACTCCGATGATGGCCTGCTGAGTGATTAGCGTATTAATAGCATCGCCCGTAAACTGCCAGTTTACACTGCCGAGCGGTACAGCGAGGGTGCATCCATTACCCGTGCAACGGGAGTCTGCAACATGAACAGGGGCGATAGCGCGGACGTGGACCACCGACTTGAAGGATCGTCGCATTCGCGTGAACGCAGTGAGCCCGGGCTCGATTGACACGCCCGGACTGAGTGGGCTCCGGGGCTCCTCAGAAACGGGCCAGCAACGATTGAAGAACATCTCCAACAATGTTCCGCTCGGCAGGCTGGGCACACCCGATGAGATCGCCAAGGCGGTCGTGTTTCTTGCCTCAGACGACGCAAGCTTCGTCACAGGAGCAGAGTTGTTTGTCGACGGCGGCTTCGCGCAAGTGTAGGGGTAGTCAATTGGAGAACAGTGATCCACTGGGAGTGCGAATGCAGTTGCAGCCGCTCGCGACCTGGATGCAAAAGTTGAGATCCTTCTTCGAAGCGTTGCAACTCGACGACATTGCCTGACGCTGGGCACACTTGCGGTGCGTTCGCTCGAAGACATTCAGGTCAGTGATCTGATGGAAGTGCTCAGCTCCGTCTGAGGCTCAAACGGCGCCGCTTTCGTCAGTCGCGACACTTCAGAGCCGCGTAGCTACAAATTCGTCAACTCCCAGATGAGGCAAACCGGAAGTAAGCGGGGAATTGCGTTCTGATGGGCCACGAGTCCGCGCCTGGGAATGGCGAGATCGACGGGTCGCTGGCACGCAGCACGGCTGACATTGGGGCCGACGCTTAGGCGAACATCGGCGCTGGTCACAGAATGGTCACAATGATTGGGCCACATTCGCGAAAGCTGGAACAGCTGTGTCAGAACTCCCTCTCATCCGAAACTTCCGAGTTTTGCGTGATGAAAAGCAGATTCCGCAAGTTATTGTTCCGTAAAGAAGTTGTCCGGAATAGGAGACTGGTTCCGTTCCGGGATGTTCTCCACCTAACCGCGCACAGGCTGTGTCAAAACTCGATCAAAGTTCTCTCAAAACACGCTTGAATGGGTACGCACCTGCCGACAAATCAAGTTGCGCTGGTGCCGGTGGCTGTGTCAAAACTGTGTCAGAACCCCTCCGATTCGAGGCACTGGAGATATGCTTGAGCGAAGAGCAGACTCCCCAAGTTATTGTTTTTTCGAGAAGTCGTCAGAAAAAGAAGAGCGTTTAGAGAGGGCTTTTGTGCGCCCAAGGCAGGTGCGCTACCAGGCTGCGCTACGCCCCGACAGTATTGAGGGTTCTTTTGGATTATAACTGACTTTCCTCATCAGCTGATCTGCCTTAATCCCATTGCATTGCGACGATCTTTCCTGAGCAGAGTATAATTTTGCTTTGAATGATACAGCCCCCTCGCTACGGCCTTGTAGCCTATGTCAAAGACCCGGTCGGAGAGTTTGTCGAACAGCTCCGGCGGGACCTGCACCCCGAACTTCCACATCTGGCTTCGCATTTGAGTTTGCTTCCTCCGCGATGTTTACAAGGAAGCGAGTCGAAGGCAATCGAGACTCTGGAAGAAATCTGCGCGGGTATTGAGCCTTTTGAAGTGAGCCTGGGGGAAGTGGAAACTTTTATTCCTGTGACTCCCACCGTTTTCATTCGGGTTGCGCATGCTGCCTTCCGTATGCGGGCATTGCATGGGCGGCTGAACACTGGCGTCCTGGCTTTTGAAGAACAATGGCCGTATATGCCGCATCTCACGATCGCGAAGTTGGCCGCTGAAAGCCAAGCGCAGAGCGCTTATCTCACAGCCCGCCAGCGCTGGTCCGAATTCTCGGGCAGCCGTTGCATTCACGTTACCGATCTGACCTTTGTTCGCGAATTGGAACCAAATCACTGGGTCGATCTGGCTCCTGTCCCCCTCGGGAGGCGTCTCGTAAAAGGCTGATATCCGTCTGTTTGGCTTGGTGTTAAGCAGTCGATGTCGACGGACGTTACCAAGGTCGGTCCAAATTCCTGTTCCGGGTGCATTCCATTTCCGAGAGTGAATATCCCTCTCGTGTGTTGCCATCCTTAGTTCCCCGGCGTAAACAAGAGCTTGGATCGCTGTACCCGCGACGGCGCGAACCCCCTTCCCCAGCGGATTACAAACTAAAGTAGCGGAGGAACTATGCAGATAGGGGTTTACGGAGCTGGATATCTCGGCACAGTGATCTCGGCCTGTCTCGCGGATTTCGGCACCCCCGTGACCTGCTGTCATCCGGATAGCTCGCGCATGGTCGAAATGGCGCAGGGCAACGTCCCCTTTCACGAAAAAAATCTTAATGAAGTAATCAAGAGGAACGTCCGCTCGGGGCGACTGGTTTACTCGACTGATATCGAATCATTTGCGCGCAGGGCGCAGGTGATTTTTTTGGCTCAGGATACCCCGGAACACCTGAGTGATCTGGTCCTCAGAATCGCACGGGCTTGTCCGAAGCCACCGATTCTTTCCCTGGCAACCCCGGTTTCAGTAGGGACAGCATCTGCCATCGAGAAGCGCGTAGTGGAAGCGGGTCTCAGCGCCATTATCGTTTCGCAGCCTGTATTCTTCACTCCTGGCTGTGCCGTCGAAGACTTCAACTGGCCAGACCGAATTATTCTAGGGACCAATTCGAACGAAGCGGTGCTGGCAATCAAACAGATCTTTCATCCCTTGGTGATGCGGGGAGTCCCTGTCATTGTGACCAATCACGAGACAGCTGAACTTGTCCGCGAGTCCGCAACGGCTTTCGTCGCGACGAAGATTTCTTTTATCAACGAGCTTGCGACTTTATGTGAGCGAGTAAATGCGGATGCAGTGAATCTCGCACTCGCGCTTGGGCTGGACAAGAAGATTGCTCCACGATGTCTGCAGCCCGGCGCATCAATGGGCGGAATCTTTGCCGAATCCGACATGGATTCACTCGCGGCACTTGCGCAATCCAACGGCGTTTCGCTAAAGGTCCTTAGTGCAGCGCGCGAAGTCAATCACAGCATGACGGAAGCCGTAATCGATAAGATTTCAAGTTTCGTGCAATCAGTGGAGAATAAAGACGTAGGAATTCTAGGCTTGGCATTCAAGCCGAACACGAACTCGGTGGCTGGTTCTTCGTCTGTGCGATTGGCGCAGAATCTGATTGCCAAGGGAGCTCGCGTGCGAGCTTATGATCCAGTGGCGCTTAAAGAAGCGAAGTTGCAATTGAATGGCTCCGTGCATTATTGCGAATCACCGTACGCCGCCGCAGAAGGAGTCGACGCACTTGTTGTTGGCACTGGGTGGCCTGAGTTTCGCAGTCTCGATTTCGATCGTATTAAGCACCTATTGAAACGCCCTCTGATTGTGGATACCAAGAACCTGCTCGACTCCGTTCGCCTCCGTGCTATGGGATTTGAGTATGTGGGAGTTGGTCGCGGATAGTTTTCAAGTGATTTGCCTTTTGACAGCAGCCCTCCCCAAATCCTTTCACTATTCTCTATACAACTCGCTCTGCTCTGACAGCTTCCGGCCATGTTGTTATAATTGACGAGGCGCGGTGGGAATAGCTCAATCGGTAGAGCACCGGACTGTGGCTCCGGACGTTGCGGGTTCAAGTCCCGTTTCCCACCCCAATATTTCTTTCACTTACCTCCGGTATCAACCCCCTAACCCGCACAGCGTAATTCTCTTCTTAATTCACCACGATGCCAGCGGAATTCGCGGCACAGTACAGCTATTGCTTTCCTAGGACAAGGATGATCGATGAATTCGGTTTCACTGTCGAGTGATTATTGCTTTCAGAGCGTGGCACCAGTTCGTTGGCGAGAATGAATATCTGATCTGTTTTGGAATCCACAGCCATTGCGATAGCACGAGCTTTTATTTTCACGGAACTGACGATCTGATAATGATTTGGACATTCATGCTGAATGAAACTGACATTGCCGACCGCGTCAGCCGCTATTGCGAATCGCCCCGCAGGATCAAATTCCATCACCAACACGTTCCGGCCCACAGGAATTTTCTCGACAATATTTCCACTTCCCGGGTCAACAACCGCCACGATTTCATTCGCGCACGCTTCTAAGAGCCGCGAATTCTTACGATCCATTGTGATAGCTGTTGGTTCGACGCAGCCTTTTAGAGGAATGCGTTTAGATATCGAAAGCTTTAGCGTGTCGATGACGGCGATCTCCGATGGGTCAGACAAGTTGATATAGAGATGACCCCGCCCGTCCACCACTACGCCTTCTGGTTCTTCGGGCAGGGGAATCGTAGCTGCCACGGTCCCGGTCATAACCTTGACAACCGTAATAGATTGGGACCGCTGATTCATAATGAAGGCTTGCTTGCTTACATCCTCATAGACTACATCAGTAGGATTTTCTCCAGTAGTCACCACGGAAAATCTTTTAAGGGTCTGCAAGTCGAGAATCGTCGCCGTATTCGCTCTACCATTCGTAGCGAAACCGGCCCGAAAATCCGGCGCCAACGCGATTCCGTGTACAGCAGGCGTATCAGCAATTTGTACCCGATTCGACCCGGTATCTAGATCCAAAACTGAAATCTGAGTTCGTTCTGCGACATAGAGCAGCCGGTTATTGGTGTCGATCGCGAGGTCGTTATAGTCGTCTGCTCCGGCAACGGAGATTTTCTTTATCACTCTGTATTCGGGCCCCCCGGCTTCCGCCACCGCGTCCATTGGGTTTGACACGCAAGTGGAAGTAAGTGAATACCAAAAGAGAGTTGAGATGACAGAACACTTCCCGAGATTTTTCATGGCGAGATGCGTTGTAAAAATCATAGTGGTGATTCGCAACACATCAAAAAACGTCACAAAAATGTTGTCTATAGTGGGATGCTCGATTCAGTGAATCCGTATGTTTATGATCACTCGGAAGTACATTCCTTCCGGAATTACCCATTTGAATGCCTGAGTTGTCTCTGTCCAATGTTGTTCAATCTTCAGTTTCCGGTACAGCGCTATAGGCGAAAATTAGAACTTTTCACAAGCAACTCTCAACCTGCCTTTAGCGTCGGATTACAGACATGAGAAGGCCGTTTTTAACCGATTATCGTTTTCTAGTGCTCGTCCTTGTGCTGAGCTCCACCACTGCTTTATTAACCGGCTGCGTGGGCTTGGCTGCCACGCCAGCTGCGCCAACTGTTACATTTGCCGCTGCGCCCACAACGATTACAGCTGGTGCGAGTACAACTTTGACGTGGACCTCCGCCAACGCTGCGAATGCCACGATTAATAGCGGAGTGGGAACCGTACCTCCGAGCGGCACTATGAAGGTTTCCCCGACTCAAACCACGACCTACACGATTACCGTGCAAGGATCAGGTACCGAAACAGCTACCGCACAGGTTACTGTCACAGTAAGACCGTTGAACGCGCCGACGGTTACCATAAGCGCGAGTCCAACCTCGATAGTTGCTGGCCAGTCGACCACGCTGACGGTGGTGGCTACAAACTCGAATAAAGTTGTAATTACCGATAACGTGGATTCGAACAGCTTTCCGGTGTCTGCGAGCGGTGGGACTCAGGTCGTGACTCCCACGGCTACGACGATCTATACCGCTACCGCAACGGGCGCGGTGAATCCGCCAGCTACAGCTACTGTCACGGTCACGGTTACTCCAGGAAGCCTCAATCTTTCAGTCAATCACATCATTTTCATGATGCAGGAGAATCGCACCTTCGATCATTATTTCGGGATGCTGAATCCATATCGCGCTGCGAATGGCTACAACGTGGGAGACGACGGCGTCACCTACAACGTGGATGGTATTGATGACAAGCTGAGCACGTTCAACGTCAATGATGAAGGCCAGAGTTTTAGCTTGTTCAAACTCAAGAGCACGTGCATCGACGATGACTCTTCCGCATGGCTACCGAGCTATGGAGACGTTAGTCGGTACGACTTCAGCCTAACTCGGCCCATAAACATGGATGGCTTTGTGCATACGGCGGAAGGTTACGCGAAATTTTGTGCTAATCCTGCAAACGGATGCACTGGGGGACAGTTTACCGATTTAGTGGGCCAGCGCACGATGGGTTATTATGACGAGACTTACCTCAATTATTACTACTACATGGCATCTCAATTCGCTCTCTCCGATCGATGGTTCTCACCAGTTTCGAGTGAAAGCACCCCAAACCGAATCGCGACGATGACTGGCGGCACAACGCAGGGCTTAGTTTGGGATCCAGGTCACGATGATCATCTCGGTCAGCTGCCGATTCAGACAATTTTTCAAGAGCTTGATGGAGCGGCTGTTTCGTGGAAGATCTATTACAGTACGACTCAGGACAACTGCACGGTAGGCGATAACACCTGTGGAGCTGGCGTGTCGTTAGGAAAAATGCCTTCAACTACATTCACGGCATTCACTTACTCGACAAAATACGTGTACCCAAACAAGAGCAAAGCTGCATGTACTCCGCCGACCCAAAATTCGGGAACAGCGGTGGGCGATCCCAACAACGATTTCTGCATAGACACTAGCCACATCACGCCAATCGCACAATTTAACACCGATCTGACCAACAAGACCTTGCCGAGCTTCGCATGGGTCGAGCCTGGATATAGCCATAATGACGAACACCCAGGATCAGGCCAGTCGATCCTGTTCGGGCAGGCCCAAGTAGCAAGTCTCTTCAACGCTTTCATGGGAAGTCCCTCCTGGCACGACTCGATATTTTTCTGGAGCTATGACGAGGGAGGTGGTCCTTATGACCACGTACCGCCTGTGCCAACCTTCACGAACAAGAACACAGATCCAAGTTTGGGCATCACAACGGACATTTCAAGCATTGCCGTGAATCCGGATACGTATTTCCCGTGCGCACTGGTTGCCGGCAGCTTCCATTGCGACCTGCGGCCAACTGACCCTGGCATCAATTCAAGCGATGCCCCGGCTCAGCAAGGATTCGCCGCGCAACTTGGATTCCGACTTCCCAACATTATTCTTTCCCCCTTCACACGCAGGCACTATGTTTCGCATATACCGATGGATCACACAGCGATCATTAAATTGGTAGAGACCAGATTTTTAAATGGAGCATCGCTGACGAAGAGGGATGCGGCGCAACCCGATCTTCTGGACTTCTTCGACTTTACCCGTGTCCCTTGGGTCACACCGCCGAGTGGAGTGCCCCAGCCATTCGATCCGGCGCAAGGTCCAGCGACCTGCACACCCGACAACATGTAACTGTGCCTAGGGCGAATTAACTAAGGAGAAAGGGGGCAAATAAACTCCTTGCCCCTTTTAACGTTCATAGCTGGTCAGATTCCGGTGGTTGGTTCAGTTGCGCCGATTGGCGGGAAGACAGGTTCGCGTACCGGAATTACATCTGCTGCGGGTTCATTTTCACGCTCAAGATAAAACGCTACGGCACAGGCGCGTTGCCAAAAACGCGCCGCCAGCCAGACGAGCAATATTGCCTGGCTCACAATGAATGCTCCCAGGACACTGGGGGCCGGTACAATTTTGATCCAAATCCAAATTCCGACGACAAGAACGATCATCGCCAAAAAAGCAATAAAGACGTAGCTTCCGAGCAACTGTGCTCGATGATGCTTCATACTGCGAAATGCCGCTGCAATCGACTTCCGGACTTTGCCTTGATCGCGAATGACGACTTGTGTTTGCGCGAGGTCGAACCAGATGCGAATCGCCGTGAGCACCAGGAAAATGATTCCGAAAAATGCCAGCTGCGTGAAGAAGGGAAGTCTTTCGTTTGAGGTTTGGTCTGCCGCTTTCGTCAGAGCGTTTTGCGCCGCGCCGAGAATGCCAGAGATAGGACCGGCGATGATTAAGAAAAACAATAATAATCGAACGAAACGCGAAATATTGTGCCCGCAAGTGCGATAAAACTCGGTGCGCGGAAGCCGGTGATCGGACGCATATCCCAGCAAAACACCAGGCAGAAAAAGCATCGTCGCCAAAAAGAATAAAAATGCGAAATAAAACGCCGGCATGGTAGAGGCGTTTGTAGGCCCGAACTCCGGCCGGTTCAGCATTTCTAGCAAAACGACTAGGTGGAAACCGTGAAGCAGTTTGTCGGCATAACGACTGTAATCAAGAATCGCATGTGCCTGATTGCGAAAAGCGGCCGCTCCGAAAGATGCAAGCGTCAGGTTAAGCAAATAAAACCAGATCACATAACGTTTATTACGTCTTGCGATCTGAGCTCCCGCCGAAAGCAAACTCTTCTTCTCATCCATTGTGTTTTCCTTAGACCATCCACCATGCCAGCATTTGTGCAAGGAATTGGGTCACGAATGTCCAATAATTTGCCAATTTCCGCACCGGCGCTGCGTTCGCTTCCTCGGTGTGGCTGTTATTGAAGTTGTTTCGATCGAGGTGGATCTTACTGTCCGGATCGATTTCGACGGACTCCAGCTTCGACTTTTTCTGGTAGGAATATCGAATCCAGCGGTCTCGTCCGTCCCAGTGTTCGCGTGCTTTTTCACCGTTGTCGAACTTAACCTCGACGTCGATTGGAAAAATGAAATCCTCCTTGCGATGAATCCATACGTTTGAAGAGTATTCGGTTTCGCCCTTCTTCTCCTTGAAGTCTTTTTTGTACCAATCAACTGGGGTAGAGTCCATGCGTAACACTTCGTAATCCAACACCTGCGTCCCATAAATTGCCTGATTGAAGTACCAGCGTAAATCTTTGCCAGAAACTTCTTCTATCGTTTTCAGAAAATCTTCTTTCGTAGGATGAGTAAAGCGGTATCGCATGAAGTATGTATGCATCGCCTTCTGCATGGTTTCTTCACCGATAATGCTTTCAAGCGTCAGGAGAACGCTCGCGGTCTTGCCGTAGGTGATGCCTCCGTAGGAATTGAAATTGACATACTTCCATGCATCTTGCGCGATTGCATCCAGGTCCGCTGCTCCGATATATCCTAGCCTCTGCAGTTCCCGTTCTCCGGCGGTGA
>JAOAPG010000385.1 GCA_025462785.1 Acidobacteriaceae bacterium | reverse complement strand
CATTGCAGTGCCGCCGGATCTTCAGGTGACTTAAAGTTCGATCCTTCCTCCTGGACAGTTCGAATCAATTGGACGCGGTGCTTCTCTTCCACGTCTCGAATCTCGACCCGCTCCAGTATGGCTCCATACGCGTAAGCGTCGTTTCGCAGGCCACCTGCACGTTCCAGCACTGAGCTGAGGCGCTCCCCTTCTTCGATACCGTAGGGGCCAGGATGAATGACTTCTCCCTTTACCTCGACTGTCGCTCCAATATCATTCCATCCGGTTAGCTGCCTTATGGTGAGAACATCGCCATCGTGTAATCGGACATCTGCGTCGGCCTCACCAGCCAAAGCTTTGGCAAGAGGAACAGTCAAGTGCTCGCCAGCGACTTTGCTGCCGTGCTCCACATAAAAGCGGGTGAGATCCGCTTCTTGCGTGTATGCGGATCGTCGCAGTCCACCGGCGGTACGGACTAAATCAGCGGCCGTCATATCAGTGCCTAGTGGGTACTTGCCGGGACGCGCCACCTCTCCTCCGATGCTGACTTTAGGAGGATCTGTCTTTGTCATATCGCGATGCACGAAAACTCGATCTTTGGTCTGCAGCAGAAGATTGGCAGCCGGATCTCCAGCGAGTGCCTGCTGAAGATTCACGCTGAGCACCTTCAAGTTGCCGTCTTCTGTTTTGCGGAAAATTTGCGCATCGGTTAGCGATGCGTCCTCGTTTGTATTTCCTGCGAGGTAGATGGCATCTCTGAGATAGGTGACTCCATTGGTTACATGGTCTCCAGGGTCGCGTACTTCGCCCGTCACCGTGATAACTGGGGTGTCCTCGAACTCATATTTTCCAAAGACCCGGACGGTATCGAATGCCTTCAGGGGGAGATCCTGATCTTTACCCGCGAGCGCGTCTTCCAGGTTGAAGGCTATTACTTCGGGCGTGTTGTCCGGCGCTTTCAATCGGATTATTTCCGCATGGTTCTTATAAGGTTCAGGCAAGAGATCCTTATAGGACTTGACAAGGTCCGTTACCTTCATGCCGTCTTGATAGGCGAATTTGCCAGGTCTGAAGACATGGCCTTCGAGATAGACCGTCTTGTCTGCGTAGGGAAGAATGGGTGAGATTTTTATCGTGTCGCCGTCCTGGATGCTGAAGTTTTCCAGTGCTAGTGTGACGGATTCTGAGTTGTTGTTCTCCGGAATATCCAGTCGCAACATGGTGCGGCTTTCATGTGCCTCAATGCGTTCCACGTCAACGTGCCGCAAGGTGCCGGAAGGGAGAACGCCGCCTGCCAGTTGCAGGACTTGTGCAAGACTCTTCTCGCCATTTAGTTCGTAAATCGCTGGACGGCGCACCATGCCTTCGATCTTGATTTGTGGGCCGATGGTGGAAATGAGAATCGTATCTCCCGATTGAATGCGCTGCATTCCAGCGTGCACGCCATTCAATAGCAGATCGTAAAGATCCACTGTCTCAATGAGATCTTTTCCACGGAAATGCTTCAAGATCCGCAATGACCCAAGAGACGTGGGACCGCCTGCTTGGTAGAGCGCGTTAAGAGGCGTGGATAGGGAGCTTATGTCGTAAGCTCCAGGACGCTGAACATCTCCCACGACATATACGCGCACCGTATGCAGCCGCGAAAGCGAAACATCGGCTTGAATGTTGCGAAATTGACCACGCAGCGTTGTCTGAACGAGGTGTTGTACATCTCCCAGTGTGCGTCCAGAAACCTGCAAATCTCCAACCTCGGGCAGAGACACGCGACCTTCGCGATCGACAACTCTGCGTAGCCTCTGCGAGAAGCTGCCCCAAATATCAATGTTCAGCCCATCGCCGGGCCCTATCACGTAATCCGGTCCAACAGGCATATCCATTGGCAAACTGTTGAAATTGCCAGTGCCGTTTTCAAATACTTCCGTGCCAAACCGGGTGAGGACGGGTGAATGACGCTGATATTGTGAGTAAAGATCGTAGAGCGAAGGAACATCCGCGTACGGATTCAGGCGGTGCCTAAGGGCCGGTTGATCGGGTGCCCCATTCGTTTGCAATCTCCGAGATGATAGCTCGGACGGCACTTGCAAGCTTGCTTGTTGAGATTGCATAGGTACTTCGTCAGCACCTGATAAATCTCTTGTGGAACCCAGAGGAGAACCGAGAGAATTAAGCGGAGAACCACTTTGAGAGAAGCTTCCACCCAGCGCCCTGTCACCCATGTTCCCAGAACCATAAGTTTGCGAGGTATCCGCAGAGGCGGGATTGATGGAAGGCTGGTTCCCATTGTGGACCGCCATCACAGCCGCAGCCTCATCCGGCGTGAGCTGTTGACTGGAGGCGAGTTGTTGACCTCCACTGATTCCGGCGAAAGCGTCGAAAGGGGTTCCTTGGCTGCTGTCATTTCCCGAGTTCTGTGCCTTCAGTAGCTGGCGGCGTACATCGTTGTCCTGCGATGGAGTCTGTTCTTGGGGGTTCTGCGGAGACGTGGTTGAGGGCGAAATGGTATTGGGCGATATTTGGCGATATGATCCGCGGCTCTGCTGGGACCAGAATTGATCTTCCTGGCTCAGTCCGTTTGCTGTGGCAGTGGGTACGTTCGCATTTGCGAGTGCACCTTGACGTTGATACTGCCGCTGAAGTTCTTCCTGCGTTGGTTTTGCCTTAACGTAGTTTCTAGCCTCGATTTCATCGGTAACGAGGGCGCGAGTAATATCGTCCTGGCGGATCAGGCGAAAAACGGCTTCGTCCGTGAGTTCTTCACGTTCCACGATCCGGCCTTGCTCGAACGCTTTGCGGACGAGCATCTTTTTCACTTCGAGAAACAAGCCGGGCTCTTGACGCAACAAAATAATAATTTTGTCGGCTGGTAATGAAACCATCCGCTCCGCTTCTTTCTCTGCGCGCGAATCAGCTCGATCAACGGCTCGGGTGCGCGAAGAGTAATCTTGAGCGAACAAGCTGCTCAAACTTATTAACAGGAGCAGCAGGATCGAACTGCGGAAGACTGCAACTTGGCCGAAGCGGGAAGAATTTTTATTCATAATGAAGGTTACTTCGTTGTCGAGAAGTTTATTCGGCGGAGAGCAGTTCTGCAAAGTTTGTACTTACCTGGAATAGATCTTTAGGAAGCTGGTTCGACATCTTCTTCGTCAATTTCCAGCGCTACGGAACGCATGATTGCATCCAAAGAAATTATCAACCGGCAGCCCTGTTTCCGTCTTATAAGTATTCCTTGGGCTCCCGCCATTGCGCCGTTCTTTACTCGCACTCGACGCCCCGCTTTTAGGTAAGGGTGAGACTTAGCGCGGATGTGATTCTCCAGCCCCTTGCGCAGAGCTTCGATTTCGTTTTCAGGTAATGGGGACGGCGAACCATGGAAAGTGACGAATCGCACGACTCCGGGCAGCTGTAGTACTGGCAAGCGATCGGACGGGAGCATGCGGACGAAGACATATCCAGGGAATAAGATAAGAGCTACTTCCTTGCGTCGATCTTTCCAACGCCGCATAGAGCGGTAGAGTGGCAAAAAACAATCGATATGTCTTTCTTCTAGCTGGCGGGCGACGCTCTTTTCGTGGCGCGGGCTTGTGTAGGCCGCATACCATTGCGGAATTGCAACAGAACCAACCTGCGCTGTCATCGATGTCGTCGCGCTCCATCGGAAGTGTGAATTTTGTGTCACGTCCATACGGAACCACAGCTTCGCCCCCTCACTTACATGGCATTTGTGAGCTAACCAGCTTGTATTCTGTTGTTTACAGCCAAAATCATGCGTGCAGCGCCTCCAGCTAGCGTGGCACAGCACAAGCCCAATATCCTGCAATGGATTGTTCGAGAATTAGACCGATATTGGTGTTAACGCTCGCTGAAGAAGGGGCCCAGCTTCTATCTTTTTCGTTATTCCACGAAGCTTCGAAAAAAGTTGACTTTACGAACGACACCCAAGGGTACGTCCAAGAAACGACCACATCAGTCAACCAACGTTCCCACGTGGGGGATTGGTTCGCAAAAAGCATATACAAAATTCGAACTAACCTGCCCGAGAAGACCCAGCAAAGCACATATAAAGTGAGATAAACAAAACGAAGATGCACGCCTCCCTGGGGGCAAGCTCCTAGCGTTCATTAACCCACACCCGGACTAAAGTTGCGTAAGCACCAAAAATGGCTGGCAGGAGAACCACTTTCTAACACACCCTTAGAAGATGCGCAACTTTCTGACTTACCCTCGCGTGGTATTTTGGATGGGGACACTCCTGCGATAGTTGCTTATAGCATCCTGGAATGTAGTACGAACCTAAGGTGCTAAGTTTCGCTTAATGAATCGATCGTCTGGGGGAGATGTAAATTCTACTATGGCCCTGGTCTGTGCGAAACTTCTCACCCGTGGAAGCCGCATCTGATCTTTTGGCAGGAAAATGCCGGAGGACGCCAATCGGGTCGTAACTGATCGTCTTGCCGACCGGGCTATTTACGCCCCTTAGGACATGTTGACGTATATTTTCACAAAAAGGGCGTCGCACCGGAAAAATCCATAACGTCGGCAACGTCATGATCGGTTCTCTGATACGGTTTCTGCCCACTCCTCCTAAATTGGGAAGAATGGGATTCTTAATGCTTTGCACCGTCGAACGTGCATCACAGTCATCGCCAACAGCTCTTTCTATCCATCCTAAGGCT
>JAOAPG010000363.1 GCA_025462785.1 Acidobacteriaceae bacterium | reverse complement strand
TCGATGGGTTTGAACTCGCGGAGATAATTCGCCAGCATCCCCGATTTCAGAAGACTGCGATCATCTTTATCTCTGCCGTACATCTCACGGATCTCGACCGTCTTCGAGGCTATCAACGCGGAGCCGTCGATTATATTTCCGTGCCCGTCATTCCGGAACTGTTGCGGGCGAAGGTGAGTATTTTTGCCGAGCTGCACCGCAAGACGCAGCAATTGGAAGATTTGAATCGGGAACTCCGCCAGCTTTCAAGCCGGCTCATGGTCACGCAAGACGAAGAACGGCGTCGCATCGCCCGTGATCTACATGATGGTTTGGGTCAGGAGCTTGCGGCGGCCAAAATGATACTAGATGGGATTGCTCAGGCGACTTCGCCACAATGGAGAGAGCAAGGAGCCAAAGAGGCAAGCGAAATTTTGGTGCGCGTGATCCAGCAAGTCCGCAGCATGTCTCATCTCCTCCACCCGCCCTTGCTTGACGAAGTCGGACTACTCTCGGCAGTGCGCTGGTACCTGGAAGGCTTCACCAAACGTTGCGGAATCGAGACTTCGCTTGATTTTCAGCCCTCGGCTTTCCCGCGACTCGCTCCTCAATTGGAGACGGCGATATTCCGGATTATTCAAGAGGGGCTTACTAACGTATTCCGTCATTCGGGGGCGAAGAAGTCATCTATTACTGTGGTCCAGCAAGATGACCAATTGACCCTTTCGATACGGGACGACGGAAAAGGGGTAGCGGCGCACGTCACGCAATTGCGGGCTGGAAGTATTGGCATTGGCATGGGAGGCATGAGAGAGCGTGCCAGAGAGTTTGGTGGCGAATTGCGAGTGACTAATGCGAATCCCGGCACTCTCGTTGAGGTCACTATCCCTGTTACAGTTCCGAGGCAGTCACATCAGGCAGTAAGTCTTCCCTGATGTGAAAGCACGAATGAATTAAATGAGATATCGCCCGGTGGTCATTCGCAACCTATTGTGGATACCAGTCGAGTAATCGAACTTCTATTCCTGTTCCTTCCAACTTTTTCTTAAATACTGCAAGATCAGAGCCGCGATAATGATAGGGAATGACCACCTTCGGGTGAAACGCCTTGACTGCATCGGCGGCCTCTTCCGGAGGCATGGTGTAGGGCAGATTCATACAGACGAATGCGACGTCGATGTTCTTTAAGGCGCGCATTTCGGGAATGCCCTCGGTGTCGCCGGAGAAATAGAATCGCACGCCTCCATACGTAAGCACGTATCCATTGTCACGTCCCTTCTCGTGGAAGAGCTTGCCGGGCGCAGGACCTCGCTGGATGTTGTACGCTGGGACCGCATCAATGGTCCAGCCTTGCCAGATTTTGGTTTCGCCGTTCGCAATCGGCTTCGCAGCCTTTACAGTTTCAACCACCGCTGGAGCTGCGAGAATATCCGTACCTGATTTACTGACGGCCGAGACGGAAGTAGGATCCATATGGTCGGGGTGAATGTGTGTGATCAGGATTAGATCTGCTTTCGGAAGACCATTGAACTTTGCGGGTTTCGCCGGGTCCAGATAGATTACTTTTCCGCCCGCTTCGATCAGCGTACTGGCGTGATAAAGCGGGGTGATCTTTACCGGACCGGTTGATGTCGGAAATGTTTGCGGAGCAGTTGAAGCCGAACCCAGTAGCGACATTGCAAAGGTGGAGCAAGCAAAAGCTAAAATCAGTTTCATCGCAACCTCATGTTGATGTCGTTGAATTTAGATATCAAAGAATACTGTTTCGCGTTCGCCGTGCAAACGGACGTCAAACCGCCATGTTCCCGGGTTTGCAGGGTCTGAGGTCGCCATCAAAGTCAGACGACGTTCGTGAGGCACCAAAGCCAGTACAGGGTCGCTCTCGTTGGCGCGATCGCCTTCAAAGTAAATCCGGGTAGGTAAGTGTTTTAAAAGACCACGAGCAAAGACTGATACGTTAATATGCGGCGCTTGCAGTTGCCCTTTGGGGCCCGGTACCTGACCGGGTTTTATGGTTTGAAATACGCAGGTTCCGTCTTCGCGCGTCGGCAGACGTCCAAAACCCTGGAATGTGAGCCTTTGCGTTTCATCCCAAGTATCTTCGGGATGGTTGTACCTACCCTCCGAGTCAGCTTGCCACAATTCGATCATGGCATCTGGCACCGCTAATCCATCGCCATCGAACACGCTGCAGATTATCGTGACGCGCTCTCCCTTTACATCTTCACCAGCAATGCACGCGGTAGATCTTTTGTCAGTGAGGCCTAGATGAAAGTATGGGCCAACAGTCTGAGACGGCGTCGGGATCAAGTCTGCTTTATTCCTCATTGATCCTCGAAGGGCGTGGCATTCCGGCCGCGCAACACGATGTCAAAACGATAGCCCAGCGCCCATTCTGGCTTAGTCGTTTCAAGATCGAAGGAACAAACGAGCCGCTGCCGCGCCCTCTCATCGGAGATCGATTGCATCACAGGATCGTAAGCAAAGAGCGGGTCACCGGGAAAATACATTTGGCTAATGAGCCTGGTGGCAAACGCTGGCCCAAAAAGAGAGTAATGGATGTGCGCCGGACGCCACGCATTTTCATGATTGCGCCACGGATACGCACCCGGCTTGATGGTCACAAAACTGTAGAAGCCATTTGCATCGGTCAAAGTTCTTCCGGCTCCGGTGAAATTAGGATCAAGGGGCGCAGGATGGTTGTCGAGAACGTGAGCATAACGTCCTGCTGCATTCGCCTGCCAAATTTCTATGAGCGTATTGCGAACCCGATGTCCATCGCCATCCCGTACATATCCGCTGACGATGATGCGCTCGCCTAGCGTTTCGCCTGTATGCTGTCGGGTGAGGTCGTTGTCGTTTTCAGCGATGCTTTCGTGCCCGAACATCGGGCCAGTGACTTCCGAAAGTGTGTGGGGCAAAACAATGAGCGGTCGCGAAGGGGCACGGCGGACCGTGGCTCGATAAGATGAGAAGAGATAATCGGGCTGAGTTCCTGGCTCACATCGACGATATGGAATCACGACAGAGCCTAGTCTCTTATCCGCAGACGGTGTGGATACATTCGACATACGGTCTCTCCCAATCGGAGTTCGTGCACTCCTATCTTAAAACGCGGAGCGATTAATTCAATGCCGGGATGCCCTTCGGATCCGGCGGTTTTGGCAAAGATCTTAGGAAAGCGTACACGTCAGCCAATTCAGCGTCAGACAGGACCTTGGAAGTGTATGGCGGCATTTGACCTTGGGGCGAGCGGATATACGCTACGAACGTAGGAAAGGGAATTGGTTGTGGTCCGATTTTCGGTCCGCTGAGTCGAGAGCCTTGGCCGGCGCGGCCGTGACATTCGTAGCAACCGTCCTTTACATAGATCGTTTTGCCATTCTCCGCGTTTCCCGCAGCAGAGTTCTCGTTGCGCTTGGGTGCTGATGCGACCTGTGCCGCGCTGTTGGCACCTGCAAAGAGAACGACCACGATTGACAGCGCGCTGATGCACTTTATACATCTGCGAAAATTGTGTCGCCGGTAATTCGCAAAGGGCTTCTGCATAGATTGCTCCATCACCGCGGTTGGGTTATCACGTCCATAAGCGCCGGCTCGCCACGCTCGACCACAGCAATAGCTCTTGCAATTGCTGGGCCCAGATCGTTCGGATCGGTGATTGGACCCTCGGCATGTACTCCCATACTCTGAGCGAGCTTTGCGAAATCAATATTGGGATTGTTAATGGTCGTTCCGATGCAGGCTCGATCGATTCCGCGGTTGTGCCGATTGCCCATGCGTTGCAGATGCATTACTTCCTGATGATAAGCGCGATTGTTGTGCATTACGTTCAAGATTGGAATGCGATGGTGAGCCGCCGTCCACAAAATTCCCGGAGCATACATCAGATCTCCGTCGCACTGAATGTTGACCGATAGGCGGCCATACTTCCGGTTAGCAAGTGCGGCGCCTACAGCCGAAGGTGCGCCATATCCGACTCCGTATCCCCCAGCGCCTCCAATGAACTGGTAGTGTTTTTCAAACGCCCACAGCCGCAACGGCCAATTGCTCATACCGGGCGCTACATCGGAAACCAAGGACCAGTCTTTATCTTTGATTTGCGCCCACAACTCTGCCGACAGTCGAGCTGTGGTAATCGGGCTCGCATCCCAGCCATAAGTAGCCTGCGTACGCGCCCTATTTAAAAGACCCTGGCGATCTTCTGCCAGTTTTTTGCCGCGAGCGTCAAGAACTGCTTTACGATCGCTAGTAATCAGACGATTGACTGCTTCGATCAAAGACGGCAGCGTTGCTTCTGCATCGGCTGCTATCGCGAGATCCACTTCGGGGTAACGCTGGATGTCCTGATAGTTGCCCTTCATGTAGAGATCACCGACGGTAATGCTGATCAGCTTGGCCCCTTCGCTGGTAATGGGATGCGAAGTGCGATGCAACTGGTCGCGATAGGAGTTCGCCGCTCCCCATAAATCAACCACTTCTAGTCCCAGAATTACGTCGGCTTGGGCGATGAGGTCACGGGCATTGTCGGAATGATTGAGCGGATGACGAGTTGGAAAATTCATCCGGGCAGCCAAATCGACAACGGGCGCTTGAAGGGCTTCGGCAAGCTCGATCAAACGCGTCACTCCTGCAGGCGTGCGAGCGGTGCGATCGACAATAATGACGGGGCTCTCAGCTGCAACCAGAAGCCGCGCTGCTTCCGCGACCGCGCCAGAGTCACCCTGCGGCGGAGTGGCAAGCGTGAGCTTCGGAATGCGCAAACCAGCATCGTCCCGGACTGGAGCTTCCTGAAGTTCTGCATCGGCTACCAGCAAAACCGGCATCATGGGCGGAGTCATCGCGATTTTGTAAGCGCGCACTCCGGACTCGGCGAAATGTTGCAGCGATATGGGAAGGTCGTCCCACTTCGTATAATCGCGAACCATCGCGGCTGCGTCTTCGACGCTATGGTCCCATTCCACCCCTGGCCTTCTTTTCGTCACGTCAATGGAGTTGCCGAGCACGATGTACACCGGAACGCGATCACAATATGCGTTAAAAATTGCCATCGACGCGTGCTGCAGCCCGACGGTGCTGTGGGCAAACACTCCGAGCGGCTTGCCTTCGATTTTGGCGTAGCCGTGAGCCATTCCGACTGCCGACTCTTCGTGGCAGCAAGTAATAAACTCAGGAGACTTGTTGCCTCCGTAGTTGACTACTGACTCTTGCAATCCGCGAAAGCTCGAGCCTGGATTCGCGCAAATGTACTCGATACCAAGTGCCTTGAATACATCGACCATGAAGTCGGAGCCTGGACGATCTGTAGTGAGAACTTCGACTCTTTCTGGATCACCAGCCTCTGCTTCTTTAGACATCTTTGGAGTCGAACTAGGGCGCACAGAATGTGGTGTGGGATGAGTAGCCGCAGATGATTGCGCAACCGCAGTCTTCGCGACCAACGTTCCGACACTGCCCGCAGCGGCCGTCTTGAGGAAGTTGCGTCGATCCACCGAAACTTTCTTGGATTTCGCCATAGTCTAATCCTGGATCGTATAGAGCAAAACTTCCGCGCCATGATCAACTCGCGCCGGGACCGCCACGAAAAAAACTTCAAAACCCTTCCGGCCTTTTCCGAAATATCCGGCAGTACGTGCCCCTAGAGCCGAAGGAATTCTGGCCAGTAGTTCGTAATGGTCCGCATCTTTTTGCTGAAAGACGTCGATCGCACCCTCTCCGCCTGGAATATAAACACGCCTGCGCGAGGAGTCATAGTAGAGGTCATCCGAGTTTTGAACGCAGGGAAGCGCCGCGACCATTTGTCCCGAACCGGTGTCAAACACCGCCAAACGCGGTGGTGCATGGGTGACAACGAATAGCCGGTGGTGAGCTTCGTCCAATGCCATGGGAAAGTTGCTCTCCAGACTTACAGGCCAGCGCGCGATGGCATGAGTATCGCGATTAATCACTGCAATTTGATTCAAGTCCGGCAGGTTTACATAAATATTAGGCCCTGACTTCTGCAATTGAAAGGACTCTGGGTGTGCACCCAGTCTGATTCCCTCGTCGATGCGCTTGTTAGTGCTTGCGTCGACTATCCCGATTGCTCCTGCATCACCGTCTCCATAACCCACATAAACTAGTTTGTTGGAGGCGTCGTAGCGGAGGTTATCGACATCATCGCCGAAGTCGATCGAGGTGACGAGGTTCAGAGAAGTCCCATCATAAATGTAGAGCTTGCCTTCATCGCTTCCCACAAATAGCTTGTCCAACTCTGGGATGTAAAGAACACCCTGCGGCTTTGGGACACCACTGATGTTGTGAACTACCCTGCCTGCGCTGAGATCAAGAACTTCTTCCGTATCGTTGCCGAGCGCGGAAACAAACAGCCGGCCTTTCGGATCCAGATTCATGTGATCGATACGTCCCTGCACATTCGGTAGCGGGATTGTTCCCGTGAGGACGAGTGGGCGCACCGCGGGAGACGGCGCACCATTTTGTGCGGACAGCGCCATCACGAACGTAACAATCGACACTAATGCAAAACAGATATTCTTCATTCAGGCCTGTAGAAACAATTCTTCCTAGCTATCTATCTTCCGTACCCACCCGTAGGCCAAGTTGCTGCGATCCGCTCCTGCAGCCAAATAAGCAGTTTTCTTCTCGGACATGGGATCTGTTTTCCAAGCCGCTTTCGCTCCGGTAGCCAACCCAAAAAGACGAGCGCTGTTGAGTCCAAAAATTGCTCTCTTCGTTTCACCGTCAGGGGCGCCGAGAGGAGCATATCCATGCTTCTTCTGCATGTCTTCGGGAATCTCCAACCTGCGCAATGCTTCGATCTGCCACTGCGGAGAACCAAACCAAAGCGAGTCCGTACCCCAGACGACGTGGTCTGGTCCCAGACCTTTCATCAGCATTCCCATCATTGCAGCGGCGAGACGAGGATAGGAGATGCAGCAATTAGCGAACACCGCGCCTACGTCTGCATAAACATTGGTGACTCCGTACTTTTGCGGAACCTCCACGAGATCAGATACCCAGTCAATGCGTCCGGTGTTCTCGAACTGCGCAGCGCCTACTTCCGGAGCACCTTGCATTGGCGGCCCGCCAGCATAGCGATATCCGGCGTGATAGACAAAGAAATTCAGTTGTGGCCAGTCTTTTGCCGCTTTTCCGACATCATCCACTTTCGCGTATTGCTTGAGGTTGGGCACCTCGGCTTCCATTCCCGGCGGGTACAGACCCTTATGGACGGCAACGTTTCTGATTCCCGACTTCATAAACTTTTCATAGGCGGGATATACAAGCTTTTCGTCATCCATGCGCCAGGGATATTTGCTGATGGTTGGGTTGGTATTGTCGCCGATGGTATAGCCCTTCCATCCTTCGGGCTTGAGTTCGATGGCGCGGTCAATGTCGTCGAGCCAACCCTTCTGCCCCGGAGCGAAGACAGCGTGAGTTAGCAAGCGTCTCGATCCCGTAAACGCGTTCAACTTCCGGCGTGCATCGGCTTTCATTTCGTTAGTGAGAAACCAGTCTGTGGCGATGTCAGAGGGAGCTCCACTCAGGAGCGCGACTTTGGTATCGCTGTCGAGAAACATTTCTTTGACATAGTTTCCGAATTTCAGATGTTCCAGCGTTTGTGGCTCTTTCGCCAACTCCGGATTGAAGCCAACTCGTCCGGTCCATTCCCTAAGCTTCACGAACAGCGTTAATCGCGTGTCATCACGCAGAAAGTGTGTGTGCAAGTCGCAGACAAACTCGCCTGAATATCTTTTGGCGCGTTCGTCCGCCTTTTCAGGAGTAGCAGCTTCGACGGGACTCACGTCAAAAAGCGCGCCGTAAACTTTGTTCATGGCGAGGAATGCCGTAGCCATTCCTGCAGCCGTCTTCAGAAACTGACGACGTTCCATGCCCAGCTTTTTCCCCATGGAGTCGCTGTATTCCTTGATCAGCGATTCGACTTGCTTCTGCTTTTCGCTCTGGTGTCCGGGAAAAAATTCCCCATTGGAAATGGGCTGCGTTGGGATGGGTGATTCAAAGCCATGTGTTTCTGCAGGATCAAGCTTTTTAAGTTCGTCGTCGGAGAGAAACTCACTCATGAGGCCTTGTGCTCCTTAATTGTTTGCTCGCAAAAGTTCTTGCCTGATCGACTTGTTTCTGAGAAGCATTCTATGGCAGCAAGCTCGATAAGAACCCGGTTTGTTCCTGCAGAATGGGAAGTAAACGATGAATCATCTCCGCCGAAGACACGCGAGCGGCGTGAACTCCAATGTTCATTGCAGCTACTACTCGGCCTTGCCTTGTCTTTACCGGGACTGCTACCGAGCGAAGTCCTAGTTCGAGTTCTTCGTCGGTGAGGGCGAAGCCATCCGATCGCACTCGCCGGATGATATCTCCCAACAGAGCCCTATCAATAATGGTCTTCGGTGTCAGTGGCTTGATCTCGACCTGATCCAGATAGCTGACCAGTTCCGCTTCCGGAAGAGCCGCCAGCAGAACTCGTCCCATAGATGTACAGTAAGCTGGCAGCCGACTGCCGACCGACAGTCCGACTGACATCACACGCTTAGCTGTGGAGCGAGCCAGATAGACTATCTGCCCGCCATCGAGCACACTCAACGAACTCGATTCGTGGACCAATTCCGTTATTCGCTCTAAAGTCGGTTGCGCAAGGGCCGGAAGAGCATTCGATGACAGATAAGAAAAGCCGAGCTTGAGCACGCGCGTGCTGAGCCGGTAAGTTCGGCCATTGCTTTCAGCGTATCCGAGTTCTTCCAGCGTTGTTAGTGAGCGCCTGACCGCAGCGCGGGAGAAACCTGTCGCGCGCGCGACATCGGCGACCGACTGTCCCTCAGTGTGGCCCTCGAAGGCCTCTATGACTCTCAGTCCACGCGCCAGGGACAACACGAAGTTTGGGTCGCCCTCAAACGCTGAAAATTCTCCGGCGGATTCCAGTTCTTCCGTTTGGCTCGGTTCGACGGTCACGCTACTCAGGCGCAATTCTCTCCACTCCAGAAAAGTATCAGCATTGCGGAAGAGCGATATTCGCACAGAAGTCCAAAAATGTTCAATTAAATAATTATTTGCAACGCACGGGCCGGATTATGTATGGTGAACGCGCAATGAAAACGATAATCGCACAGCGTTTTGGAATCGCCCTGGAGAGGATTCGCCCAAAAACATGAGCAAGCTGCGGCTTTCTTTAGCGTGCTGGAACTACGATCGTACCCGAGGAATGATGGAAGGCCGTATCCCTGTTGACGGAATTGATCTCACATACCTGAACCTTCCAGTCGAAGAGACGTTCTTCCGCATGCTGCGCCATCACGAGTTCGACGCGGCAGAGATGTCTTTGTCGTCTTACGTGCTTTCGCTTTTTTCTGAGAATCCGCCGTTCATTGCCATCCCAGTTTTTCCGTCCAGGTTCTTCCGGCATTCCTGCATTTATGTCAATCGCGACAGCGGAATCCATGAACCGAAAGACCTTGTTGGAAAGCGTGTCGGCACTCCGGAATACCAGATGACCGCTGGCGTATGGATTAGGGGCATTCTCGGTGACGAATACAACGTGCCCGTGAGCAGCGCCAAGTATTTCAATGGAGGCGAAGAAGAGCCAGGACGCCATGAAAAACTCAAGCTCTCGCTTCCAGCTGAAATCAGCCTCCAATCGATTCCCGAGACAAAAACGCTTTCAGCCATGCTCGACGCCGGCGAGATCGATGCGCTCTACACGGCGCGGATGCCCTCAACGTTTATCCGCGGTTCTGGGAAGGTCAAGAGACTGTTCGAGGACTACCCGACCGTCGAACGTGAATATTAT